>NZ_JAIUJZ010000277.1:0-8471 GCF_020176775.1 Saccharopolyspora sp. 6M | reverse complement strand
GGACCGGACGGCCGCGGCGGACCCCCACCCGGGGCACCTCGGAATGCCGGCCGCGCGCGGACCGCGCACACCGGCCGCGCGCCGCTCCGGCACGCCGGCGGCGAACCTCGGCGCGTCGCGGCGGCGCGCGGGAAAACCCGATCACACCAAGGGAATTCGCCCTGCCGTGTGCTTGACGCGCCCCGCCGTCCGGGCGCAGTGTTGCGTAAATCGCAGCCGGTTGTGAACAGCGCAACAACCGCCCCGGATCGTTCCGGGACGACCCCGACCGGCCGCGAGCGGGACCGAGCCGGCCACCGGTCCGCCTCGGGCCCCGGAACCAGCGTCATGAGCCAGGGGGCGGCACATGGACGGCAGGGCACGAGTGCTCATCGTCGGAGCGGGCATCGTCGGCTGCTCCGCGGCGTACCACCTCGCGCGCACCGGGATCACCGACGTGCTCGTCGTGGACCAGGGGCCGCTGTTCGCGACCGGTGGTTCCTCCTCGCACGCCCCCGGGCTGGTGTTCCAGACCAACGCCTCCGAACTGCTGACCCGGCTGGCCGCGTACACCGTCGAGCGGTTCGGCGCCGCGGAGTTCGACGGCGAACCCTGCTTCCACCAGGTCGGCGGCATCGAGGTCGCCACCACCGCGGAGCGCTGGAACGACCTCCAGCGCAAGCGCGGGCTGGCCGCCGCGTGGGGCGTGCCCGCCGAACTCGTCGGCCCGCGCGAGGTCGCCGACCGCATCCCGCAGGCGGACGCGTCCCGGATCCGCGGCGGGCTGCACGTCCCCGGCGACGGCGTCGCCAAACCCGTCCGGGCCGCGGCCGCGATGGCCCGCGCCGCCGAACGCCTCGGCGTGCGGTTCCAGGGCCGCACCGAGGTGACCGGTTTCGACGTGACCGGCGGCCGGGTCCGCTCGGTCCGCACCGACCGCGGCGAGTTCGAGGTCGAATCGGTGCTGTGCTGCGCGGGGATCTGGGGCCCGAAGGTCGGCGCGCTGGCCGGGGTGTCCATCCCGGTGCGGCCGCTGGCGCACCAGTACGCCGTGACCGGCCCGGTCGCCGGGCTCGGTGCCGCGACCGGACCCGAGGTGGCGCAGCCGATGCTGCGGCACCAGGACGCCTCGATGTACTTCCGGCAGGTCCACGACCGCTACGGCATCGGCACCTACCGGCACCGGGTGATCCCGGTGCGCGCCGAGGACATCGCGCCCACCACCGGCGACGGCACCGAGGCACCGTCCGGGGGCGGTGGCTGGGCGGGCATGTCCTCGGTGCACCCGTTCACCCCGCAGGACTTCAAGCGGTCCTGGGACGACGCCTGCGAGCTGCTGCCGGTGCTGCGCCGCACCGAACTCGCCGAGGGCATGAACGGGCTGTTCCTGTTCACCGCCGACGGGATGCCGGTGCTGGGGCCGTCGCGGGAGGTCGCCGGGTTCTGGGTCGCCGAAGCCGTGTGGATCACGCACTCCGCCGGGGTGGGCCGGGCGATGGCGGAGTGGATGAGCGACGGCGCGCCCGGCATCGACCTGCGCGCCGCCGACCTGCGCCGCTTCGAGGACTTCGCGCACAGCCCCGCCTACGTCGCCGAGCGCAGCGCGCAGAGCTTCCGCGAGGTCTACGACGTGGTGCACCCGCAGCAGCCGCCCGCGCGGCCCCGCCCGCTGCGCACCGGCCCGTTCCACGAGCGGCAGGAGCGGCTCGGCGCGGTGTTCCTGGAGGCCAACGGCTGGGAGCGCCCGCACTGGTACGAGTCCAACGAATTCCTCGTGGCGGGGCGGGAGATCGTGCTCCCGGGCGAGTGGGCGGGGCGCTACCGGTCGCCGAGCGCCGCCGCCGAGCACCAGGCCGCCCGCGAGCGGGTCGCGCTGTTCGACATGACCTCGCTGGCACGGGCCGAGGTGAGCGGGCGCGGCGCGCTCGCGCTGCTGCAACGCCTCACCACCGGGCAGCTGGACCGCGCCCCCGGTTACGTGACCTACACGCTGCTGCTCCAGCACGACGGCGGGGTGCGCGGCGACATCACGGTGGCCCGGCTGTCCGAGACCGAGTTCCAGGTCGGCTGCAACGGGCCGCGGGACGTGGCGTGGCTGCGCGCGCACGCCGACGACACCACCTCCGTCCGCGACATCACCGGCGGGACCTGCTGCCTGGGCCTGTGGGGCCCGCGGGCGCGGGACGTGCTGGCGCCGCTGGCCGACGTGGATGTCTCCGCGGAGGCCTTCCGGTTCTTCCGGGCGAAGCGGCTGTTCGTCGGCGAGGTCCCGGTGACCGCGCTGCGGCTGTCCTACGTGGGCGAACTCGGGTGGGAGCTCTATGCCTCCGCCGAGTTCGGCAGGCGACTGTGGGACCTGCTGCTCGCGCAGGGCGCCGAGCACGGCATCTTCCCCGCGGGCCGGGCCGCGTTCAACGGGATGCGGCTGGAGAAGGGCTACCGCGCCTGGGGCGCGGACGTGTGGAGCGAGCACGACCCCGACGAGGCCGGCCTCGGGTTCGCCGTCAAACCCGGCAAGGGCGAGTTCATCGGCCGTGACGCCCTGCTGCGGCGCCGCGACCGGCCGGTGCGGCGGCGGTTGTGCTGCCTGCACGTCACCGACGGCGAGGTGCTGATGGGCGCCGAACCGGTGTTCACCGAGACCGGGCGCGACGCGGTCGGTTTCACCACCAGCGCGGGCTACGGCCACAGCACCGGCATGAGCCTCGCCTACGCGTGGCTGCCCGCCGAGCTGGCCGAGGCGGGCACCCGGCTGCGGGTGGCGTACTTCGACCGCCGACATCCGGCCGAGGTCGTCGCCGATCCGGTCTTCGACCCCGAGATGGCGCGGATGCGCGCCTGAGCACCACCCGCACGACGCAACCCGGGCCACCACCCGGGCCGTTCGACACCACCCACCGAGAAGGAGCGCCGCTCATGACCGTGAATCCGAACCCGGGAATCCTGCAGTACTCCAGGCTGCGCAAGTCGCCGTTCTTCCACGCCTCCCGGCAGCACGGGGTGAGCCTCTACAGCGTCTACAACCACACCTACCACCCGCGCCACTACGGCGACCCGATCGCCGAGTACTGGGCGCTGCTGGAGGGCGTGACGCTGTGGGACGTCGGCGTGGAGCGGCAGGTGGAGATCACCGGACCGGACGCCTTCGAGTTCACCAACATGCTGGTGCCGCGCGACCTGACCAAGTGCAAGGTCGGCCAGTGCAAGTACGTGTTCGTCACCGCCGCGGACGGCGGCATCATCAACGATCCGGTGCTGCTGCGGCTGGGCGAGAACCACTTCTGGCTGTCCCTGGCCGACAGCGACGTGCTGCTGTGGGCGAAGGGCCTGGCGCAGAACCTCGGCATGGACGTGCGGATCCGCGAACCGGACGTGGGCCCGGTGCAGGTGCAGGGGCCGAAGTCGCGGGACGTGATGGTGGACCTGTTCGGCGAGTCCATCTTGGACGTTCCCTACTACTACGCGGTGGACCGCGAGCTGAACGGGATGCGGGTGGTGGTCTCCCGCACCGGCTACACCGCGGAGCTCGGCTACGAGATCTACCTGCACGACGCCACCCGGGACGGCGTGAAGCTGTGGGAGACGATCTGGGAGGCCGGTCGCCCGCACGGCATGCAGGTGATCGGACCGTGCCACATCCGCCGCATCGAGGCCGGAATCCTGTCCTGGGGCTGCGACATCACCTACGAGACGAACCCGTTCGAGGCGGGCTACGGCTTCGAGAAGACGTGGATGGTGGACCTGGCGCAGGAGGCCGACTTCATCGGCAAGGACGCGTTGACCCGCATCAAGGACGAAGGGGTGGCGCGCAAGCTCGTCGGGGTGCGCATCGGCGGGCCGGGGGTCGGTTCGTTCAACGACGGCAGCATGATCGAACCGTTCGACGTGCACGACCCGCACGGGCTGCGCATCGGCGAGGTCACCTCCGCCTGCCGCTCGCCGCGGCTGGACGCCAACATCGGGTTCGCGATGGTGCCGGTCGCCTACCAGGAGCCGGGCACGGAACTGGTGGTGCACACCCAGCACGGCCCGCAGGAGGCGCTGGTGGTGGAGAAGCCGTTCCACGACCCGAACAAGGAGATTCCGAAGCACTTCGAGCGCACGGCGACGGCGTGACCGGGCGGAGGTCGAGCTGATGGACACCAGCACGCAGCGGCTGCGGGAGACGTTGCTCCGCAGCAGGTTCGAAGTGCTGCCGGTGCGCGGAGCCGCCGAGCGGGCGCGGGTGCTGCCCGCGGGCAGCACCGTCACCGTCACCGCCTCCCCCGCCAAGGGGCCCGAGGCGACGCTGGACACGGCCGAGCGGTTGGCGGCGGCGGGGCTGCACGCGGTGCCGCACCTGGCGGGCCGGTCCATCCCGGACCGGGCCCGCCTCGCCGCGCTGCTCGACCGGGCGGCGGCGCTGGGCAGCGACGAGATCTTCGTCGTCGGCGGCGATTCCCCCGAGCCCGCCGGGGAATTCCCGGACGCGCTCGCGCTGCTGCGGGCGATCGAGGACCTGGGGCGGCGGCCCGGCCGGGTCGGCATCACCGCCTACCCGGAACGGCACGCGTTCCTCACCGACGCGGTCACGATCGGGGCTTTGGCGGCGAAGGCGCCGCACGCCGACTACGCGGTCTCGCAGATCTGCTACGACCCGCAGCGGATCGCCCGCTGGCTCGGTGAGCTGCGCGACCGCGGCGTGCTGCTGCCGGTGCACGTGGGGCTGCCCGGGGCGGTGGACGTGACGAAGCTGCTGCGGGTGTCGATGAAGATCGGGCTCGGCGAATCGCTGCGGTTCCTGCGCAAGCAGCACGGCGTGGTGACCCGGCTGCTCGTGCCGTACACCCCGGACGCGCTGGTCGACGGCCTGTCGGCGCACCTGGACGAGCCCGCCCCGGGCATCGCCGGGTGGCACCTGTTCACGTTCGACGAGATCGGCCGGACCGCTCGGTGGCGCGACGACGCCGTGGCCCGGCTCCAGGAGGTCCCCGCATGAGCATCCCGTCCGACCTGGACATCTCCCGGGCCACCGCGTTGCGCCCGATCGAGGAGGTGGCCGCGCAGCTCGGCATCGGCCCGCACCTGCTGGAGCCGTACGGCAGGCAGGTGGCGAAGGTGTCCCTGGACGCCGTCGAGGAGTTCGCCGACCGGCCGCGCGCCAAGTACGTGCTGGTGTCCGCGGTGACGCCGACCCCGCTCGGCGAGGGCAAGACCACCACGACCGTCGGCCTCGGCCAGGGCCTGAAGCAGCTGGGGCACCGCTCTGCGGTCGCGATCCGGCAGCCTTCGATGGGCCCGACCTTCGGCATCAAGGGCGGTGCCGCGGGCGGCGGCTACAGCCAGGTGGTGCCGATGGAGGCGCTGAACCTGCACCTGACCGGGGACGTGCACGCGGTGACCGCGGCGCACGACCTGCTGTCGGCGATGGTGGACAACCACCTGCACCAGGGCAACGAGCTGGGCCTGGACCCGAACCGGATCACCTGGCGGCGGGTGCTCGACGTCAACGACCGGGACCTGCGCTCCATCGTGACCGGACTCGGCGGCACCTCCGACGGCACGCCGCGGCAGACCGGTTTCGACATCACCGCGGCCAGCGAGGTGATGGCGGTGCTGGCGCTGTCGGACTCGCTGCACGACATGCGGCGCAGGCTCGGCCGCATCGTCGTCGGGTACACCGGCGACGGCACCCCGGTCAGCGCGGAGCAGCTGCGCGCGGCGGGGGCGATGACCGTGCTGATGCGGGAGGCGATCAAGCCGAACCTGATGCAGACCACCGAGAACACGCCGGTGTTCGTGCACGCGGGCCCCTTCGGCAACATCGCGCACGGCAACTCCTCGGTGGTGGCCGACCGGATCGCGGCGCGCTGCGCGGACTACGTGGTGACCGAGGCCGGGTTCGGCGCGGACATGGGCGCCGAGCGGTTCTTCAACATCAAGTGCCGCAGCTCGGGGCTGCGCCCGGACGCCGCGGTGCTGGTGGCGACGGTGCGGGCGCTGAAGGCGCACTCCGGCAACCACAAGATCGTGGCGGGCAGGCCGCTGCCGCCGGAGCTGCTGGCGGAGAACCCGGACGACGTGCGCGCCGGCGCGGACAACCTGCGCAAGCAGATCGAGAACATCCGGCTGCACGGGGTGTCGCCGGTGGTGGCGGTGAACGCGTTCCCCACCGACCACCCGTCGGAGCACGCCGCGATCCGCGAGGTGGCGGAGGCGGCGGGCGCGCGGGTCGCGGTGAGCAGCCACTTCCTCGACGGCGGCAAGGGCGCGAAGGACCTGGCGGAGGCCGTGGTCGAGGCGGCCGCGGAACCGAACCGGTTCCGGCTGCTGTACCCGGATTCCGCCGACCTCCGCACGAAGATCGAGACGGTGGCGCGGCGGGTGTACGGCGCCGACGGCGTGTCGTACGCGCCCGCGGCGGAGCGGTCGCTGCGGGACTACGAGGCGAGCGGGTTCGGTTCGCTGCCGGTGTGCATCGCGAAGACGCACCTGTCGCTGAGCTCGGACCCGAAGCTGCTGGGCGCCCCGACGGGCTGGACGTTGCCGGTGCGGGAGGTGCGGGCCTCGGTGGGCGCCGGGTTCGTGTACCCGATCTGCGGGGACGTGCGCACGATGCCCGGCCTGGGCTCGCACCCGGCGGCGGAGCGGATCGACATCGACGAGCACGGCCGGGTCGTGGGGTTGAGTTGACCGATCTCGACGCGAGCGTGCGGGAGTTCCTGGACGAGGTGGCCGCGCCGACGCCGTCCGCCACCGGCGGGGTGGTCGGCGCGGTGACCACGGCGGCGGCGGCCGGGCTGCTGGCGATGTGCGCGCGGCTGCGGCGGGACGCGTCGCGGGCCTCGCGGGCCGAGGCGCTGCGGCAGCGGGCCGTGGAGCTGGCGCGGGCCGATTCGGACGCCTACCAGGACGTGCTGGCGGCGCAGCGCCGGTCGGCGGACGACCCGGGACGGGCGGCGGCGCTCACCGAGGCGCTGGCGGGCGCGGCCGGTCCGCCTGCCCGGCTCGCCGAACTCGCCGCCGAGGTCGCGGCGCTGGCGGGCGAGGTGGCGGCGGAGGCGGCACCGGCGCACCGCGCCAACGCGCTCGCCGCCGCCGCGCTGGCCGCCGGGGCCGCGCGCGGTGCCGCGGCGCTGGTGCGCATCGACCTCGCGGCCGCGGGCGCCGACCTCGCCCCCGCCGACGAGGCCGACGCGCACGCCGCCGCCGCGGCCCGCCACCTGTCCTGAACCACCGCGGGTGCGTGGCCCGTCCCGGGCGGGCCGCACATCAGTCCCAGCTGATCGGCAGCCGGTGCACCCCGTAGATGACCATGTCGGTGCGCAGCGGCACCTCCGCGGCGGGGACGTCGAGGCGCAGCCCGGGCAGGCGGTCGAGCAGTTCGGCGTAGCCGATGCGCATCTCCACCCGCGCCAGCTGCTGACCGAGGCACTGGTGGACGCCGTGCCCGAACGACAGGTGCGCGCCGCGCCCGCGGGTGACGTCGAGCTCGCCGGGGTCGTCCCACTGCTCGGCGTCCCGGTTCGCCTCCGGCACCGACACCAGGATCGTCTCGCCCGCGCGGATGCGGACGCCGCCGAGCTCCAGGTCTTCGGTGGCGACCCGGCTGATGCCCAGGTGCAGCACCGACAGGTAGCGCAGCAGCTCCTCCACGGCACCGTCGATCAGCGCCGGGTCGGCGCGCAGCGCGGCGAGCTGCTCCGGGTGCTCCAGCAGGGCGAAGGTGCCGAGGGCGAGCATGTTCGCGGTCGTCTCGTGCCCCGCCGTGAGCAGCGTGGTGGCGATGTCGACGAGTTCGTCGTCGGTCAGCGCCGGATCGGCGTCGCCGTGCACCAGCCCGGACAGCAGGTCGTCGCCGGGGGCGGTGCGCTTGCCCGCGACGAGGCCGCGCATGAACTCGCGCAGCCGCCCCGAGGCCGCGGTCCGCTCCTGCTCGGGCGCCTGGATGTTCAACGAGATCGCCGCGTCCCGCTGGAACCGGTCGCGGTCGGCGTAGTCGACGCCGAGCAGCTCGCAGATGACCAGCGAGGGCAGCGGCAGCGCGAAGTCGGCGACGAGGTCGGCGCTGTTCCCGCGCGCCCTCATCCCCTCGACGAGGTCCACGGCCAGTTCGGTGACCCGTGCTTCCAGCGCGCGCATCCGGCGGACGGTGAACTGGCCGATGAGCATCCGGCGCAGCCGGGTGTGCTCGGGCGGGTCCATGAAGATGAACAGCCCGTGCTTGGCCGGGGCTTGCGCGGCGGCGTGCGGGCAGCCGCCCGCGGCGACCTCCTCCGGGGTGAGCTGCAGCGCGTCGCGGTGGCGGAACCGGTCGGAGCTGAACCGGGTGTCGCCGAGCGCTTCGCGGGCCTCGCGGTAGCCGGTGACCATCCACGCGCGGGCGCCGTTGAGCAGGGTGATCGGCGCGACCGGCCCGTCGGCGCGCAGCCGGGCGAGCCCGGCGGGCGGGTCGAACGGGTCGACGCCGAGCTGGACGAGTTCCGGGGCCAGCGGGCGGCGCAGCCCGGGGC
>NZ_JAIUJZ010000276.1:0-8514 GCF_020176775.1 Saccharopolyspora sp. 6M | reverse complement strand
GCGGGGAGGACCGGGCCGGGGCGAACCCGGACCAGGACGAAGGAGCGCGGTGGCCGTGAACGGTTCGCGGGAGGGAGGGACCGCCGTGGCGGAGGACGACGTGCCGGAGGGCATCGGCGGGGGTTCCGCCCGGGACCGGCACGTGCCGGTCGCGCTGGACCGGACGCTGGAACTGCTGGCGCGCGCGCTGCCGGGCGGCCCGGCGGACGTGGTGGACGCGTCGGGATGGGCGGTCACGCCGAGGCGCTGCTGAGCGCGCACCCCGAACTCACCCTCGTCGGGCTCGACCGGGACCCGCAGGCGTTGCGGCTCGCGGGGGAGCGGCTCGCCGCCCACCGGGACCGGCTGCACCTCGTGCACGCCGTCTACGACGAGTGGGCCGATGTCCTCGACGACCTCGGGCTGCCCGCGGTGGACGGGGCGCTGTTCGACCTCGGCGTGTCCTCGTTGCAGCTCGACGAGGCCGACCGCGGGTTCGCGTACGCGCAGGACGCGCCGCTGGACATGCGGATGGACCCGGGCGCCGAGCGCACCGCCGCCGACGTGCTCAACACCTACCCGCCCGGCGAGCTGGCGCGGATCCTGCGCCAGTACGGCGAGGAGCGGTTCGCCTCGAAGATCGCGGGCGCGATCGCGCGGGAACGGGCCAAGGAACCCTTCGCGAACAGCGACCGCCTGGTCCAGCTGCTCTACGACACCGTTCCCGCGGCCAGCCGCCGCACCGGCGGGCATCCCGCCAAGCGCACCTTCCAGGCGCTGCGCATCGAGGTCAACGCCGAACTGGACGTGCTCGGCCGGGCGCTGCCCGCGGCGCTCGACTCGCTCGCGCCCGGCGGGCGGATCGTCGTGCTCGCCTACCACTCGCTGGAGGACCGCATCGTCAAGCGCGGGCTGGCCGAGCGCGCCACCTCCCGCACCCCGGTCGACCTGCCGGTGGAACTGCCCGGGCACGGACCCGAACTGCGGCTGCTCACCCGCGGCGCCGAACTCGCCGGTGAACAGGAACGCGCGGACAACCCGCGGGCCGCCTCGGTGCGGCTGCGCGCCGCCGAACGGATCAAGGAGTCGGCATGACGGCACCCGCACGCGCCAAGACCTCGGCCTCGCGCACCGGCTCCGCCGCGAAGAAGAAGGAGCCGGCGAAGCGGAAGGCGGCCTCGACCACCGCGACGGCGCCGCAGACCAAGACGCAGAAGAAGACCCCGGCGAAGGCGCGCGGCCGGTCCGCCGCCGCCGAACGCGCCTACGCGCGCCGCGAGGAGCGCCGGGACCGCACCTCCCGGGAGCCCGCGGAGCGCAGGCCGCGCCGCCAGCGCCAAGCCGCCGAGCAGCGCCAGCCGCGGCAATGGCGGCTCGCCGCGGTGCGTCCGCGCGCCCGCCAGCTGCAGGCGAAGGTCGCGACCTCGCGGGTCCCGCTCGTGGTGGCCGTGATGGCGGTGCTCGGCGTCGGGCTGGTGGCGACGCTGTCGCTGTCGATCGCCGCCGTCGGCGGCTCGTACCAGCTGCAGCAGGTCGAGCAAGAGGTCACCGCGCTCAACGAGCACCGGGAGCAGCTGCTGCGCGAGGTCAGCAACATCGACTCGACGCCCGCGCTGCAGCGCAAGGCCACCGAGCTCGGCATGGTGCCGCCGCCCGGGCCGCCCGCGCACCTGGTGGTGAACCCGGACGGCAGCATCCGCGTCGTCGTTGAACCGCAGCAGGCCAGCGCCCCACCCGCGCCCCCGGCACCGAAGCCGCCGGCGCCCGCGGACGCCCAGCAGCCTCCCGCGGCACCGAACCCGCCCGTCGAGCAGGGCGCGCCGCAGCCGGACCCGGCGCAGCGGCAGGCAGCGACGATCCCGGCGGTGGAGGGCGACTGATGGTCCGCAGGGGGACGCGGGCCGCGGGGGGAAAGCGGACCGCGCGCACCGACGTGGCCGGTAGCGGCAGGCGGCTGCGCATCGGCCGGTTGTTACTGGTGATCGCGCTGGTGCTCACCGGCACCAAGCTGATCCTGGTGCAGGGTTTCGACGCGCAGCAGCTGTCCGCGGCCGCGGCCCGGCAGCGCACCACCAGCGACTCGATCCCCGCCGAACGCGGCTCGTTCACCGACCGCAGCGGGAACGTGCTCGCGTTCAGCAGCGAAGCGCGCCAGCTCTACGCCACGCCGCGGCGGCTCGCCGAGGAGCAGGACAAGGCGCACGCCGAGGACCCGAGCGAACCCACCTCCGACCAGTACAAGCGGGAGATCGCCCGGTTCATCACGCAGACCCTCGGCGACCGGGTCCGCGAGCAGGACGTGCTCGCCGCGCTGTTCGCCGACACGACCTACACCACCATCGGGCCGCTGATCGAACCCGCGCTCGCCCGCACGATCACCGAGAAGTACTCGCAGATCGGCCAGGAGTACCGCGCCACCCGCGAATACCCGGCGGGGGAGAACGGGGCGAACGTGCTCGGCGGCGCTCGGTGGAGCCAGGACGCGCGCAAGATCCAAGGCCGGCTCGGGCTGGAGAGCTCGCTGGACAAGCTGCTCGCCGGCACCGACGGCAAGAAGGTCTCGGACACGGCGATGGGCAGCGACCTGGTCATCCCCGGTACCGAGCGGGAGCTGGAACCGGCCATCCCCGGGTCCGACGTGGAACTCACGCTCGACTCCGACCTGCAGTACATGGTGCAGAACAAGCTGTCCGACTACGCGGGCAAGACCGGGGCGCGCAGCGCCAGCGCCGCCGTGCTCGACGCGCACACCGGTGAGGTGTACGCGCTCGCCAACGACGAGTCCTTCGACCCCAACGCGCCCGCGTGGGGCCCGGACGGGCTCGGCAACCCGGCGGTGACCAACCCGTTCGAACCCGGCTCGGTGAACAAGGTGATCACCGCGGCCGGTGCCATCGAGGACGGGCTGGTGCGCCCCGAGACCGTGCTGCAGGTGCCCGGCAAGATCAAGGTCGCGGACCGGACCGTCGGCGACGCGTGGGCGCACGGCACGATCCCGCTCACCTTCACCGGCGTGCTCGGCAAGTCGTCCAACGTGGGCACCCTGATGACCGCGCAGCGGCTCGGCGAAGACCGGTTCAACGACCTGGTGCACAAGTTCGGGCTCGGGGAGACCACCGGCATCGGGCTGCCCGGCGAGAGCGCCGGGTTCGTGCCCGCCCGGGAGGACTGGTCCGGCAGCACCTTCGCGAACCTGCCCATCGGACAGGGCCTGTCGATGACGGTGCTGCAGATGGCCGGGATGTACCAGGCCATCGCCAACGACGGCGTGCGGGTGCCGCCGCGGGTGATCGCCGCCCAGACCGGTCCGGACGGAGTCCGGGTGCCGCGGCCCCGGCCGGAGGGGGTCCGGGTCGTCAGCCCGGAGACCGCGCGCACCGTGCGGGACATGATGCGCGCCGTCGTGCAGGACGCGCCGCAGCAGCAGGGCACCGGCAAGGCCGCCGCGCTCGACGGCTACCAGATCTCCGGCAAGACCGGCACCGCGCAGCAGATCGACCCCGACTGCAAGTGCTACAGCAACGACACCTACTGGATCACCTTCACCGGGATCGTCCCCTCGGACAACCCGCGGTTCGTGGTGGCGCTGATGCTGGACGCGCCGGGTGGTGGGGCCTCCGCGGCGCCGCTGTTCCACGACGTCGCCGCCTACCTGACGCAGCGGTACAAGATCCCGCTGTCGCCGGCTCCGGCGCCGGTGCAGACCCTGCAGGTCCGGTGACGTCCGGCCGTTCCGCTGCTGCGGCCCGGCCCGGCGCCCGCTCTCCCCGGGGACCGCTCACTCGGCCCGGATGTGCGCGGTCTGCACCAGCTGCGGGCCGCCCCGCGACGCCCGGCTGACCAGGGTGCCTCGGCCGGGCGGCAACCGGGTCGCGGCGACCCGGCCGATCAGCTCGCCCTCGGCCTCGTCGGCGCTGAGCAGCAGTCCCGGCGCGGCGGCCGCGCGCAACGCCACCAGCAGCGGGTCGTCCCAGTCCTCGCGGGCCCCGCTCGCCTCGCGGGCCAGCACCAGGTGCAGCCCCAGCTCGGCGGACTGCGCGACGAACTCGGCCAGCGGTGCCAGCGGGTTCTCGTCCGGCGCGGACAGCAGCTCGTAGTCGTCGACCACGACGAACAGCTCCGGTCCCGACCACCAGGACCGGTCGCGCAGCTGCTCCCGGGTCAGGTCCGGGCCGGGGCGGCGCGCGCGCAACGTCGTCACCAGCTCCCGCACCGCCGCCCGCACCTGGTCGACGTTGACCGCGTGCTCCGCCAAGTGCTCGGTGCGCAGGAAGCCGAGCAGTGCGCGCCGCAGGTCCACCAGGACCACCGCCGCCTCCTGCGCGGAGTAGCGGGTGGTGATGCCGCGCAGCACCGTCCGCAGCAGCGAGGTGCGGCCCGAGCCGAGCTCGCCGAACGCGTAGAAGTGCGGCTCCGCCCGGAAATCCAGGTAGACGGGGTCCATGCCCTCCTCGTTCACGCCGATCGGCACCAGCGACGGGCGCGGCTGCTGCTCCGGCGCGGGCAGCCGGTCGTACTGCAGCACCAGCGGCAGCAGCCGCACCCGCGGCGCGCGCACGCCCGGCCAGGTGTCGCGCGTCCGGGCGCGCAGCGCGGCGACCGCGGCCGCGGAGCCCTCGCCCACCGGGTGCGGCAGCGCGGTGAACATGTGCAGCTTCGACGGGTGCAGCCCGCGGCCGGGCAGGTCCGCGGGCACCCGGGCCGCGGCCTCCGGGGAGACCTCCGACTCCGCCGGATCGGCCAGCCGCAGCTCCAGCCGGGTGCCCAGCAGGTCCTTGAGCGCCGGGCGGATCTCCGACCAGCGGTCCGCGGTGACCACCACGTGCAGGCCGAACTCCCAGCCCTGCGAGGCCAGGTTCACCACGTCCCGGTCCGCGCCGTCGAACTCGCCCTGCAGCGCGGGCCACCCGTCGATGATCAGGAACACGTCGCCGTACTGGTCGTCGTCCGCGGCCCCGTCGTCGCGGCACCGCGCCCGGTAGCCGGCCATCGAATCGATGCCGTGCTCGATGAACCGCGCCTCCCGCCAGGCCAGCAGCGAGCGCAGCTGGGCGATGGTGCGGCGCAGCACGTCCGGATCGCGCGGCCCCGACACGGCGCCCACGTGCGGCAGTTCGCGCAGGTCGTGCAGCCCGCCGCCGCCCAGGTCGAGGCAGTAGAACTGCACCTCCTGTGGGGAGTGGGTCAACGCCAGCGACAGCAGCAGCGTGCGGACCGCGACGGACTTCCCGGAGCCGGGCGCGCCGACGATCGCCACGTGCCCCGAACCGCCGGACAGGTCGACCCGCACCGTCCGCTGCTGGTGCTCGAACGGCAGGTCCAGCGTGCCGATCGGGGCGTGCAGCCGCCGCCCGCGCAGCCGCTCCGCGGGCGGCGGCAGCAGCTGCTCCAGCGCGGGCGGCCTGCGCAGCGGCGGCACCCAGATCCGCCGGGCCGCCGGACCGGTTCCGCGCATCCGCCGCACCGCGTACTGCAGCTCGCTCGGCGCGTCCGGGCGCCGATCGCCGTGCACCGGGTCCGAGACGTGCGCGGTGCGGAACCGGACCAGGCCGGTGGGGTGGCGCAGGTAGCCGTGCCCGCCGCCCGCGGGCAGCTCGGCGGCGTCCGGGGTGTCGATCGCGGCGCTCGACTCGGCGACGCTGCCGGTGCGCAGCGCGATCCGGTAGGTGAGGTCGTCCGCCAGACCGCGCAACCCCGGTTCGGTCGCGCTCTCCCCGGCCAGCAGCAGCTGCACCTGCAACGACCGGCCCACCCGGACGATGGTCTGGAACAGCTCGGCGAGCTCCGGACGCACCCGCAGCAGCTCGGTGAACCCGTCGACCACCACGAACAGCATCGGCAGCGGCGGCAGCGCCTGCTTCAAGCGCAGTTCGCGGTACTCCCACACGGTGCGCGTGCGGACCTCGTTGAGCCGGGTCTGCCGGTGGTGGATCTCCCCGGACAGCGCGTCGTGCAACCGGTCCACCAGTTCCGGGTCGCCGGCCAGGTCGGTGATCAGCGCCGAGACGTGCGGGGCGTCCTGGAAGTCGGCGAACGCGGTGCCGCCGACGGCTTCGACGAGCACCACGTTGAGCTCCTCGGGGGAGTGCGTGGCCAGCAGCGACAGCACCGCGGTCCGCAGCAGCTCCGACCGGCCCGAGCCGGGGGCGCCCACGCACAGCCCGTGCGGGCCCGCGCCGCCCAGCGCCGTCTCCTTCAGGTCCAGGACCGCCGTGCCGTCCTCCCCGCTGCCGAGCACCGCCCGGTAGCGCCGCGACACCGGGCCGGGCTGCCAGTCCACCGCGGGGTCGAACGCGGTGACGTCCGCCCGGGCCAGCAGCGGGAACAGCCCGGGCGGTGTGCCGGGCCGGGCCGCGGCGGGCGGCGGTGCGGGCGGTCGGTCGGTTCCGGTGGAGATCGAGGCGACCAGTTCGGTGATGTCCTCGTCCGCCACGTCGTCGAGCTTCGGCTGCGCCACCTGGAACGCGCGGCCCGCGTGCAGCGCCCACCCGGTGGCGGGCAGGCTCGCGGACAGCTCGGGATCCAGCAGCGACTCGGACGGTTCCGCCAGGGACAGCTCGACCCGGCCCGGCACGAGCTCCAGCAGCTGCTCCGGCAGCTCGGACCAGCGGCGGGCGGTGACCAGCACGTGCACGCCGAACTTCAGGCCCTCGGCGATCCGCACGACCGCCTCGGCCAGTCCCGGCACCCACCCGGCGAACCAGGACCAGCCGTCGATGAACAGGAAGGTCTCGGAGTGGTCGGCGTCGGGCAGCGCGTCCGGCCGCTCCCGGCGCAACCTGCGGTACCGGTCGATGGTGCCGATGCCGTTGGCGAACAGCTTGCGGCGCTCCTCGATCCGCGCCTCCACCTGGGCGAGCAGCTCCGCGACCGACTCCTCGGTGTGGTCGGCGGCGGACACCTGCGGGAGCGCCGCGATCCCGCCGTCCGCGTCCAGGCACTGGAACTGCAGCTGGTCGGCGCCGAAGGTCGCGGTGAGCCCGAGGACCAGGGTGTGCAGCAGCGTCGACTTGCCGGACTGGATCCGCCCCACCACGGCCACGTGCCCGCTGCCGCCGAACAGGTCCAGCCCCACCACCCGGCCGGGGCCGCGGTTGACCTCGTGGGCGCGCCCGAGGGGCACTGGCATCGTCGGGGGGCCGTCCTCCGCGCGTTCGTCGAGGAGTTCGCCGATCCGCAGCGGCGTCCGGCCGGGCAGCAGGAACCGGGCGCCGCGGACCCGGGAGAACATCATGTCGCCGTGCTGGGTGCCGCTGCGGGTCGGGGTCTGCCTGCCGTCCTTGGTGACCTCCTGGTGCACGAACTGGTAGAGCTCGTTGAAGGTCATGACGCCGTCGCCGTCCACGTCCGGGGCGCCGGAGGTGATCGCCTCGATGATCGCCGCGGTGAAGCGCGAACCGGGCCGCACGTCCGCGGCCGGCCTGCGCTCGTAGGAGTACTCGATCTCGTTGGTGGCGGTCATGGTGAACCGGCCGCCGCCGAAGTGCTCGACCACGTTCACCGGCTCCCCGCCCCGGTGCGCGGCGCCGTGGTTGAACACGCCGCTGTAGCAGCAGTCCAGGAAGATCGCCTTCCACCCGGCTTGGGATTCGGTGACGATGCGGTCCACGACCTGCGCGGGTACCGCCGTCGAGTACGGCAGCTGCGGCTCGGTGTCGGTGGCGGCGAAGAACAGCTGGTCGTCGTCGTTGGTGATGCCGTGCCCGGCCAGGTAGAGCAGCACCAGGTCGTCGGGGTCCTTGTTCTGGAAGAGGCTCTCCACCCGGCGCTCGATCTCCGCCTTGGTCCCGTTGAGCACGGTGTGCGCGGTGTCGAAGGCCCCGAGCTCCTGGTCGGCGAGCAGCCGCCGGAGCTCCTCGGCCTCCTCCACGGTGTGCAGGTCGCGCAGTCCCGGGGCGAAGTACTCCGAGGTGGCGACCAGCAGCGCGTACCTACCCACGGCCGGTCACCCGCGGTCCTCGGCGCGCAGCCGGTGCAGCACCGCTTCGGCCTCCGCGGGCGGGGTGCCCGCTTCGATGCGCCGCAGCACGCCTTCGCAGCGCAACGTGATCGCGCGGTGCTCGCCCCGGTCGACCCAGCCGGTCAGCACGGTGGAGAGCGTGGTGATCGAACCGGTCGCCAGCGTCCCGCCGAGCACCAGTTCGGCCAGCAGCGCCCCGGTGCCGCGCCCGTCCGGCGGCGGTTCCTCCCGGAGCCGGCGCACCGCCAGGCCGCGGACGCGGCGCAGCTCGCCCTGCAGCAGGCGGGCGGCGCGGTGGAGCCGTTCGGGCGTCGCGTCCGGTGCTTCGAGCGAGAGGTGGACCTCCGGGCGGATCTCGGGCATGCGATCTCCCAGCTCAGCGGAGCAGTGATCACGACCGGTATACCAAACGACGACGATCGGTAGTGGGGTTTCGGCGCGGCGTGACCGTGGTGCGCGATCCCGGACGCGGGGGGGGGGGGGGGGCCCCCCCCCCCGCGCCGGGGCCGAGCGCATCGACGCGGCCGGGCTCGCCACGATGCGCGCCGAGTACGAGCGGATGCTCGTCAGCCTCC
>NZ_JAIUJZ010000275.1:4094-8565 GCF_020176775.1 Saccharopolyspora sp. 6M | reverse complement strand
CCCAGACGACCTCCTCTTCTCGGCGCGGGGGAAAGCCAGCCAGAGGGAGACACATCACCGGCAGCGCCCCCGCGGGCGCGCACCCCGGGCCGACCGGGCCCCCGGCCGACGCGGCGGGCGCAGCCACCGCGACCGGCACGACCGGCGCGACTGCGGAGGACCGGGCCGCCGCGCCCGCCGCGAAGAAGCGGTTCCGCTGGCGCAGCAAGGACTACACGCCGGAAGAACTCGCCGAAGCCCAGCAGCAGTGGCGCGACGCGATGCCGTGGGAGCACCCGATGTCGCGCGGCGACAAGTTCCTCGTGCTCGCCACGTTCGGCGTCGTGCTGCTGATGCTCGGCTCGATGCCGTTCCGCCCGTTACTGCTGGCCTCGCACCCGCTGGGGTTGAGCGCGGTCACCGGCAGCCTCTCCGCGATCGGCGCGGGTGCCGCGTTCGCCCGCATCGGTGAGCTGGACCTGTGGCTGGTCGTGGCGGCCGGCGTGTTCGGCATGGTCAAGTTCGACTGGCTGTTCTGGCTCGCCGGACGCCGCTGGGGCGAGAAGATCATCCAGATGTGGGCGCCGGGCGAGTTCGGCAAGCGGTTCGTGGCCCGCGTCCGGTCCTGGCCGAGCTGGGCGATGCCGCTGGTCATCATCGCCGCGGCGCTGCCCGGCATCCCCGCGCCCGCGGTGTTCGCGGTGGCCGGGGTCAGCGGGATGGGCCTCGTCCGGTTCCTGGTCTTCGACGCGATCGGTGCCGGGCTGATGGCGGGCCTGGTCGCCGGGCTCGGCTACGGGATCGGGCAGCACGCCGTGGACTTCGTGCTGATGATCGACGACTACGCGCTCTACCTCACCCTGGCCCTGGTCGTCTGGGTCTCGATCCAAGCAGGCCGCAAGGCGAACAAGGAGCAGCAGGAGAAGAAGCGCCAAGCCGCTTGATCTGCGGGGGCGCCTGCTTCTGCTGCTCGGGGGGCGGGTGGCGGAACCTCAGCGGTTCCCTCGTTGCGGGATCTTTTTCACCGGTGGCTCCGCCACAGGCGAAAAAGCTGTCCTCGCGAGGGAACCGCTGAGCCCGCGGGTGGTCCTTCTGCTCTGGTGGTCGCCGCTCAGCGGCTTCGCCGCTGACGGGGAACAGGCGCCGGGCCGCCGAGTCCGCCCCAGGATCAGGGCAGGTAGTACATCGGGTTCGGGAGTTTGACGGGCTTTTCGGCGTGGCCGCCCTGCAGGTCGCTGTGCTGGTCCCCGAGGTTCAGCACGATCGTGCTGCCGAGCGATTCGATGTGGGCGCGGGTCGCGGACTTGTACTCCACGGTGCTGCAGTCCAGCCCGCACGGCAGGTGCTCGGGCGCTTCGGTGGTCGGCTTGAAGAACGCCCCGGCCGGTTCCGGGAAGCCCTCGTCGGCGAGGTTGCGCAGCGAGGCCTTCTGCAGGTCGTCGCCGCGCCCGGTGAGGAAGTAGACCCGCACGCCGTGCTCCGCCGCCCAGTTCGCGAGCGCCCGGGTCTGGCGGATCGGTTCGAACTCGGCGTCGTCGATGGCCTCGCGCTGCTTCTCCTCGTCGAAGCCGAAGTCGTTGTCGGCCTCCCAGCCGTAGGTCAGCTCCGAGGTGTCGTCGACGTCGAGCACGATCGCCGGGTTCGGCACGCCCTCCGCGAGCCGCTGCCGCAGGTAGCCCTCCGCGTGCGCGACCGCCTCGTCGACCTGCCGGTCCCAGGCGCTGCCCTCGGTGGCGTGGTGGTTCCCGTCGGAGTCCACCCGGTCGCCGTAGTAGTCCTGGACGGCGAGCTTGGCCCGCCCGAGGTTGGCCGGTTCGGTGCCGGCCGACTCCGAGGCGACGGCGGTGACCCCGCCGGCCAGCGTGGCGCCGATCGCGGCGGCGGCACCGAGTTTGGCGAGTCCGGTCCGGCGGTGGGCCATCGTGTCGCTCCCTGGAGATCGCGGTCGAGATGCGCGGAACCTAGCAGCCGGGCGCCTCCGGGCGCGGGATCTGACGCGTTCCCGACGGCGAGTCGCCTCCGGCGAGCTGCGGATTTCCGCTGCGCGGGAGGAGTTCCCTCGACTGCTCGCCTTCGGCCGCGATCTTCCGGAGATCCGCCCCGGCGTGCGGTCGACTGGTCAGGACGCCACGTCGAGGGCGGTCCAGGCGAGCGCGGTGGCCGCGTCCAGCAGGGCCCGTTCCGCGTCGCCGCCGACGCAGTGCGCGGCGAACTCGGGCTGGTGGTTCAGCGCGGGCAGCGAACCGATCCCGACGTAGGGGTGGATCGCCGGGACCACCTGCGAGACGTTGCCCATGTCGGTGGACGCGCGGTTCATCCGGCGTGCCACCGGGTTCGGGTCGCTGCGGCGGCCGAGCCGTTCGGCGTTGCGCACGTAGGCGTCCAAGGCCGGCCGGTCGGTGCGGAACTCCGCGTACGGCTTGCTCTCCGGCACGATCTCCAGCGCGGCGCCGGTGGCGTGCGCGCCCGCTTCGAAGCAGCGCCGCACCTTCTCCTCGGTCTCGGCGAGCTCGTCCAGGCTCTCGGCCCGCACGTACCAGCGGCCTTCGGTGCGCGCCGGGATCGCGTTCGGCGCCTCGCCGCCGTTGGTGAGGACGCCGTGCACCCGCACCGTGTGCGGGAGCTGCTGGCGGAGCAGCCCGATGGCGACCTGCGCGACGGTGAACGCGTCGGCCGCGTTGACGCCCTGCTCCGGGTAGGCCGCGGCGTGCGCCGCCTTCCCCTGGTAGGACACGTGCGAGTGCGACACCGCGAACGGTTCCGCCTCCGCGACGTCCACCGGCGCGGGGTGCGCCATCATCGCCAGGTCCAGTCCGGCGAACGCGCCGCGCTCCAGCATCTCGATCTTGCCGCCGCCGCCTTCCTCGGCCGGGGTGCCGTAGACCTCGATGGTCAGGCCCGCCGAATCGGCCAGCGGGGCCAGCGCCCGCGCCGCGCCGACGGTGATCGCGGCGATCAGGTTGTGCCCGCAGGCGTGGCCGAGCCCCGGCAGCGCGTCGTACTCGGCGCACAACCCGAGCCGGAACGGGCCGCTGCCGAACGTCGCCAGGAACGCGGTCTCCAGCCCGAGGTAGCCCGGCGTGACGTCGAAACCGGCCTCGGACAGGGATTCGGCGACCCAGCGCGCCGAGCGGTGCTCCTGCCACGCCGTTTCCGGGTGGGCGTGCAGCTGCTCGGAGAGCCGGACGAGCCGGTCGGCGTCCGCGGTGACGGTGGCCCCGGCGGCCTGCTTCGCGCCGCTCACCGCTCGTCCCCCGGCACGCCGTAGGACGGCGCCGCGGTCGGGTCGAGCGCGCGGGTCACGTAGTCGTCGCGCTGCGGCAGCCAGATCTCCAGCAGGTCGCGGAGATCCGCGATCGGCGAGTCGCTCCAGTCGATGCGCAGGTCGGTCTCGCGCCACGACACCTCGCGGACCACGGACAGCCCCGCCGAGTGCACCGGACCGGCCTCGCCACCGGCGGCCAGGCCCGCTTCGAGGGCGGTGAGCAGCCGCCGCTCCAACTCGCCGGTCGATGCGGCGAAGGACTCGGCGACGGCGTCGACGACCTCGGGCGCCGCCAGCATGTTCCCGGCGGCCACCACGCCCGGCTCGACGCGGTGCCGGTGCACGCCCAGCGACGCGGACCCGGAGTGCGCGGCGCCGTCGCCGCCCGGTGCCAGCACGGTGAGCTGCCGGTGCTCCACCAGATCGTGCCCGCGCACCACCGAGTCCAGCGCGGCCTGCGCCCCGGACCCGGACTCCAGCGCGTCCAGCAGCGCCGGGCCCAGCCGCGGATCGGTCACGTTCTGCGAAGAGGCACCGCCGACCCCGGCGCGCAGGTGGATGCAGCGGGCCGCGACGGCGGGGCTGGAGGAGGTCACGGCGATCCCGACGGCACCGCGGCCGTCGCTGCCGAGCACGGAGAACGTCACCGGGCACCTCCCGGGAGCACGGCGATCGCGTCGATCTCGACGAGCCACTCCGGCCGGGCCAGCGCGGAGACCACCACGCCGGTGGAGATGGGGTGCACGCCGCGGGTCCACCGTCCGATGGTGCGGTACACCGCCTCCCGGTAGCGCGGGTCCACCAGGTAGATCGTCAGCTTCACCAGGTGCTCCATCCGGGCCCCGGCCTCGTCGAGGAGCATCGCGATGTTGGCCATCGCCTGCTCGGCCTGGGCCGCGGCGTCGCCGATGCCGACCGATTCGCTGGTGTCGAGGTCCTGGCCGATCTGCCCGCGCACGTACACGGTGTCCCCGGCGACGACGGCCTGGCACAGGTCGTTGTCCAGGTCCTGCTCCGGATAGGTGTCGCGGGTGTTGAACGGCCGGATGCGGGTGTGGCCGCCCGCGACGATCGGCGGGTGGTGGGTCATCGTCGGCTCCTTCGCGGTGTCGTTGGACCGCGGCCGGGGGCGGGGGGGGGGCCGGGCCCCCCCCCGCCGCCGCCCGCCCGTTTGCGGGCGGGCACCCCGAAAAACCCCCCGCCGCCCCGGAGGAACGCGGAAACCGG
>NZ_JAIUJZ010000275.1:0-4085 GCF_020176775.1 Saccharopolyspora sp. 6M | reverse complement strand
CGGCCCCGCGCGCGGCGGGGGGGGGGGGGGCCCCCGGGGGCCCCCCGGGGGGGGGGGGGGCCCGGGGCCGGGGGGGGGGGGCCCCCGGGCCCCCCCCCGGGGGGGCCGCGGCGGTCAGCTCTCGTGGCCGGTGGCGAGCGCGGCGGCGTGCTGTGCGAGGTAGCCGCGCTGGGTGGCGATGTGGTCGGCGACGTAGCGGGCGTCGTGCCACACGCCCCAGATGAAGCTCGACCCGCGCCGCGACAGCCACGGCAGGCCGAGGAAGTAGATGCCGGGCTCCGCGGACACGCCCCCCCGCTGGTCGGGGCGTCCGTTCTCGTCGAACGCGTCGACCTGCAGCCAGCCGTAGTCGGCGGCGAAGCCGGTGGCCCACACGATCGACCCGACCTCGGCCAGGTCGAGCTCCCGGAGCGGATCGGTGGCGGCGGCGGGCAGCGGTCCGAGGACGTGCGCCTCCGGTTCCGGAGGCAGGTCCAGCCCGTTGCGCTCGACGTGCTCGTCCGCGGCGCGCAGCAGCGCGAGGTGCTGGGCGTCGCCGAGTTCGATGTTCGCGGCCAGGTCCGGCGCGAAGCGCAACGCACCGTCCACGTAGGACTCGGTCATGCCGACGAGCTCGATCCCGGTGCGGGCCAGCGCGCGGAAGTCGACGGTGCGCCCGCCCTGCGCGCCGCTGACCGCGATGGTCACGTGCTTCGCGCCCTGCGGCGGGGTGTCCGCGTCCCACAGGCCGAGCACGCCCAGCCACCAGCAGAAGTCGCGGCCGCGGTACCGGCGCGGCGGCCGGTCGTGCGGGCCGACGGACAGCAGCACCCGGCGCCCGGAGCGGCGCAGCTCGTCGGCGATCTGGACGCCCGAGGAACCGGCCCCCACCACGAGGACCGGCCCCTCGGGCAGCTGCTCCGGGTTCCGGTAGCCGCTGGAGTGCAGCTGCACCGGTCCGGCGTCGGCGGGCACGACGGGCGGGATCACCGGCCGCTGGAACGGGCCGGTCGCGGCCACCACGAACCGAGCGTCGATCGAGCCCGCCGAGGTCTCGACCCGGAACCCGGGGGCGCCGGCGTTCTTGCGCACCGAGGTGACCTCGACGCCGCAGCGGATCGGCGCGTCGATCTTCGCGGCGTAGTCGGCGAAGTAGTCGGCCACCTGGTCCTTGGTGGCGAACTCGTCCGGGCCGATCCCGGCGAACTCCATGCCGGGGAAGCGGTCGTGCCACGCGGGCCCGTTGGCGACCAGGGAATCCCACCGCTCGGTGCGCCAGCGTTCGGCGATGCGGTGCCGTTCCAGGACGACGTGCGGCACGCCCTGTTCGCCGAGGTGCTCGCTCATCGCCACGCCCGCTTGGCCGGCGCCGACGACCACCACCTCGGTCCGTTCGCTCGACATCTCGACCTCCTTCGACCGGCAGTCGCGAGTTCTTCCCGCTGCCACGGGAAAATCCTCGAAGACGCCGTGAGTTCTGTCCAACAGTCGTTGCAGCTGCGCCGCATCTGCTCGTCAGATGCGGGCGGGTTCGGCGTCCGGTTCGCCGGCGGGGGAGAGGTCCTCGGCGCGCAGCAGCGCGGTCCCGGAGGTCTCCCGCAACGTCAGGGCCGCGACCAGCCCGCCCACCGCGAAGATCATCATGTAGGGGCCGGGCACCAGGGTGCTGCCGGTCGCGGAGATCAGCACCGTCAGCACGTACGGCACCGTCCCCGCGAACAGCGCGGCGGTGAGGTTGTAGCCGATGGACAGGCCGCTCTGCCGGGTGCGCGTCGGGAAGATCTCCGCGGACCACACCGCGTAGGTACCGAGGATCGCCGCGAGGCACGCGCCCAGCAGCAGCCCCGCGATCCACGTCCCGACGAGCCCGGTCCGCATCAGCAGGAACGCGGGCGTCGCCAGCACCAGCAACGCACCGGTGGCCCCGATGAACACCGGTTTGCGCCCCACCCGGTCCGAGAGCCCGCCGAACAGCGGCACCAGCACCAGGCCCAGCAGCGAGATCGCCGTGGACAGCAGCCCGGCGTTGCCCGCCGAGTGCCCGAGGTGATCGGTCTCGTAGGTGACCAGGTAGGTCAGCACCACGTAGAACGGCACGTGCATCGCCGTCATCAGCCCGGCCGCCTGCAGCAGTTCCCGGCGGTGGGTGCGCAGCAGCTCCCGCGCGGGGCTGCGCGGCACGGTGTCCGCGGCCTCCAGCGCCCGGTACTCCGGGGTGTCCTCGATCTTGTTCCGGATGATGAAGCCGATGACGCCCAGCGGCGCGGAGATGAGGAACGGGATGCGCCAGCCCCACCCGGTGAGCTGCCCCTCGTCCAGCCCGACCGACAGCAGCAGGAACGCGCAGGACCCGGCGAGGAACCCCAGCAGCGAGCCGACTTCCAGCCAGCTCACCCCGAACCCGCGGCGGCGGCGCGGCGCGGTCTCGGCGAGGAAGCTCGCCGCGCTGCCGAACTCGCCCCCGGCCGCGAAGCCCTGCACCAGGCGCAGCACCACCAGCAGCACCGGCGCGGCCATCCCGATGGACGCGTAGCCGGGAAGCAGGCCGATCGCCAGCGTCGCCCCGGACATCAGGAAGATGACCAACGACAGCGTCCGCTTCCGCCCGATCCGGTCGCCGAGCGGCCCGAACACGGCCGCACCGATGGGGCGGATGCCGAACGACACCGCGAACACGCCGAACACGGCGAGCAGCCCGGTGGTGCTGTTCTCCGCGGGGAAGAACACGGTGGCGACGGTGTCGGCGAGGTAGGCGTAGGCGGCCCAGTCGAACCAGTGCACGAAGACGCCGACGGCGCCGGCGGCGACGCTCCGGCGCAACCCGGCGGCGCTCGTGGCCTCCGGCGCGGCGGATTCCGGGGCGGGGCCGTGGTGCGAGGTCGGCATGCGCGCCTCCAGGCGTCGGATCGGTGGGACCGCGCTGGTCGGGCGGCGCGGTGCGGACCAGACTGACGCCGGGCAGCGGGATTCGTCCAATAGATGTTTTCGCTGCGCGCGAGCTGAAGAACAGATGATCTCGGACGGATTCCGGCGCGGTTGCGGGCGTGTTGCCGGACCGGTGGCTAGCGCACGTCCCGCAACAGGTCCATCACGGCACGGGCACGCGCGGTCTGCCGCACGCCGCCGACCGAGGTGATCGTCACTTCCAGCGGCGGGCGGTCCCCGAGCAGGTCGAGGGCGACGACCTCGCCGCCGCCGTAGGTCTGCGCGGTCCGCGGCCGCTGGTTGAGGATCGAGTACCCGAGGCCCTGCGCGACGAGGGAGCGCACCGTCTCGTAGCTCCGGCTGCGGTACCGCACGTCCGGCGCGGTGCCGGAGGACGCCACGACCTCGCGGAAGTAGTCGCGGCTGTAGGGCAGGTCCAGCAGCACCA
Source organism: Saccharopolyspora sp. 6M (assembly GCF_020176775.1). Taxonomy (NCBI): domain Bacteria; kingdom Bacillati; phylum Actinomycetota; class Actinomycetes; order Pseudonocardiales; family Pseudonocardiaceae; genus Saccharopolyspora; species Saccharopolyspora sp. 6M. Next base: position 733 of record NZ_JAIUJZ010000275.1, on the reverse strand, counting down.
TCGGATCGGTCGCCAGTTCCGCGAGGTCCACCGCCTCCCGGTCGGCGAGCCGGTGCCCGGCCGGGACGATCACGTGCGCGGGCGCCAGGTCGATCGTCTCCCGCCGCAGGTCGGCGTCGGTGGGCGTGCCCAACCCGTAGGTCAGCGCGAAGTCGATCCGCCCGGTGCGCAGCGCCTGGTGCAGGTGCTCGGCCTCGTCCTCCACCACGGTCAGCTCGACGTCCGGGTAGTGCTCGCCGCAGGAGGCGAACAGGGCGGGCAGGTAGTACGGCGCGAGCGTCACGAAGCAGCCGATCGCCACCGGGCCGCTGACGGAGCCGCCGCTGCCGCGCGCCTCCGCCTCGACGTCGCGGGCGCGGGTCAGCAGGTCGCGGGCCTGCTGCAGCAGTCGTTCCCCGGCCGAGGTGAGGGTGAGGCCGCGGGCCCGGTGCCGGATGAACAGCTGCAGCCGCAGCTCGTGCTCCAGGTTGGCGACCGCGGAGGAGACCGCCGACTGCGCGATGCGCAGCTCGTCGGCGGCCGCGGTCATCGAGCCGCGCTCGGCCGCGGTGACGAAGTAGCGCAGCTGCACCAGGGTGAAGCCGACGGGCGTGGTCATTCGTTGCTTCCTTGTCTTCGAACTCTTGCTGCGTGGTGCTCGGGTGGCGGGTTCTCAGCGTCCTCCTCGCTGCGGGATCGTTTTCACCGGTGGCTCCGCCACAGGAGAAAACGCTGTCCTCGCGAGGAGGACGCT
>NZ_JAIUJZ010000274.1:0-8606 GCF_020176775.1 Saccharopolyspora sp. 6M | reverse complement strand
CATGTGGCGGAGCCACCTGCGAAAACGATCCCGCAGCGAGGAAGCCGCTGAGGTTCCGCCACCCGACCACTACACAACCGAGGGGACGAGCAGTCAGGCGAACAGCGCCGAGATCGGATCCGCGGCGAAGTAGAGGACGAACGCGGCCGACACCACCCACATCAGCGGGTGCACCTGCCGGACCCGGCCGGTGGCGGCGTGCAGCAGCACGTAGCAGATGAACCCGACCCCGATGCCGTTCGCGATCGAGTAGGTGAACGGCATGACGACGATGGTGAGGAACGCGGGCAGCGCCTTGGCGAAGTCGGACAGGTCCACGTCGCGGATCTGCCCGAGCATCATCGCGCCCACCACGACCAGCGCCGGAGCCGCCGCCTCAACCGGGATGACGCTGTAGAGCGGGGTGAAGAACATGGCCGCGAGGAACAGCAGCCCGGTGACCACGTTCGCCAGCCCGGTGCGCGCACCCTCGGCGATACCGGACGCGGATTCCACGAACACCGTGTTGGAGCTGGCCGACCCGACCCCGCCCGCGACGGCACCGACGCCTTCCACCGCCAGCGCCTTGCCGATGCCGGGCAGGTTGCCCTTGCGGTCGGCGAGCCCGGCCTCCTTGCCGAGGCCGGTCATGGTGCCCATCGCGTCGAAGAAGTTCGCCAGCACCAGGGTGAACACCAGCATCGCCGCGGCCAGCGCGGGCAGCCGCGTCCACGCACCGAACGAGATGTCCCCGACCAGCGACAGGTCCGGCAGCCCGAAGATCTCCGCGGGCGGCGCCGGGTAGCCGAGGTTCCAGCCGTGCGGATCGGTGCCCTCGGACGGGCCCGCGTGCACCAGCGCCTCGACGACGATCGCCACCACCGTGTTGATCACGATGGCGATCAGGATGCCGCCGCGCACCTTGCGCGCCACCAGGATCCCGGTGAGCACCAGCCCGAACGCGAACACCGCCGTCGGCCACGACGCGATCGAGCCGTCGATGCCCAGCCCCACCGGCACCGTCGTGTTCGCCGCGTCCGGCAGCCTGCGCACGAACCCGGCGTCGACGAGGCCGACGAAGCTGATGAACAGGCCGATGCCGACGGCGATCGCCGCCTTCAGCTCGGGCGGCACCGCGTTGAACACGGCGGTGCGGAACCCGGTGGCGACCAGGACCAGGATCACCAGCCCGTCCACCACCACCAGGCCCATCGCCTCCGGCCAGCTGACCTGCTGGGCGATGGTGACGGCGAGCAGCGTGTTGATGCCCAGGCCCGCCGCGATCGCGAACGGGTAGTTCGCCACCAGGCCGAACAGCAGCGTCATCACCCCGGCGACCAGCGCGGTGCTCGCGGCGACCTGCGGCACCGTCAGCACGTGGCCGAGCACGTCCCGCTTCGCCGTCGGCGAGTCCGCGGAGTAGCTGCCGAGGATCAGCGGGTTCAGCACGATGATGTAGGCGACGGTGACGAAGGTGACCAGCCCGCCCCGCAGCTCCCGGCTCAGCGAGGAGCCGCGCTCGCTGATCTTGAAGTACCGGTCCAGCACGCCGGTCGCCGCTCCGGTGCGCGCCGACCCGGCCGCGTCGGCACCCGAGGAGCTCGCCCCCGGACCGCTCCGCTCCGCGACCGGTTCCGGAGCGCCTTCGCCGGAACTACCCAGCGGTTCTTCCGCACCACCGCTCGACCCCGCGCGCGGATCGTCCGGATTCCTGTCCGCCATCACTACCTCACCCCGCTCACGACTACCGGGGTAGCCTGCCCGACGTGGCCGAAGACAGCGCACGCACCCCCTCCTCACCAGCGACGACACCCCCCGAACCGGCGCACACCGTGCCCGCGCTGCCGCGCAGGCTGGCCCAGCCGACCCCGGTGGTGCTGGCGGGGACGGCGCTGTGGCTCGTCGGCGTCGCGCTGTTCGCCGCGACCGCGCCCGGCGGCATCGAGTTCTGGACCTGCGTGGCCGGCTTCGCGCTCGGCCTCATCGGCTACGGGGTGTTCCGCTGGCAGCGCTCCGCGTCACGCCGCGGATCGCGCGGCGCGTGGAAGGGGTTGTCGGGGCTCGACGGCTAGCTCCGATAGCGGAAAGTCACCCTCCCCGACTCGGCCGTTCGCTAGTCTGCTGCTCGCGAAGTACCGACAACTGGGGAGTTGCGCGTGGCATCCAAGCTCGATGTCGATCGCCTGGAATTCGTGGTCCTCGTCAGCAGGGCAGGCCTGAAGCGGATGCCGCCGGTGCTGCAGTACAGCCACTACGGCACGCCGGTGCAGGACATCAACGCCGAACTGGACGCCGCCGACGCGCGATGCAGGCAGCGCGGCCTCATCGACCGCGCGAACCAGGTGAGCGACGAGGTGTGGGACCTGATCGGGGTCTACGGTTCCAGCGCCGTCGAGTTCGACCTGCGGTTCTCCGCGAAGAAGGGCACCGAGCTGCGCGCAGCCGTCTCCCAGTCCGGCCGGGTCGCGGTCCGCAGCGTGATGCACGGCGACCGCTACGTCTTGGAGCGGGTCCGCCCCGAGGACTCCGTGCCCGCCCTGGTCTCGGTGCTGCCCGACCACCCGCCGGTGAAGATGAAGCCGGTCAACGTCGACCTCCGCGAGCTGCGCGCCGTGATGGCCGACGTGGAGAAGAAGGGCATCACCGACCCGCGCGCCGTCGAACAGGGCCTGCGCGGCCGCGGGGTGGACGTGGCGCACTTCCGCAAGGCCACCGAACTGCTCGACGGCACCAAGCTCGGCGCCGGGCAGATCGGCGTCACCGTGTGGAACGCGCAGCGCAAGGAGTTCCGCGGCGACCACACCGTGCAGGTCATCGACGTCGAAGGCGGCCGGGTCTCCGTCTACAACTCCGGGAACCAGCGGATGGTCGCCGGAGCCGACGTCGGCACCTTCCGCCGCGTCCTCGGCGACCTCACCGGTGCCGCGCAGCGCCGGTCGGTCTGGTGACTCCCGCCGCTGGGCCGAACGCGTGATCCGGCCCGCCCGCGGGGAACGAACGGCGGCCGGAGACCGTCGTATCGGTGCACCGCACACCCGTGATCTGGCAAGCTACTGGCCGATCACGGAGCTACGTGACACTAGGGGGTAAGACAGCATGGCCACCATCAACACCACCGTGAACAACGGGGGCGTGACGTCGGGGGCGTCGTTCTCCGTCGACACGGACGCGATCCCGGGCATGATCGCGAAGTACGAGGATGCTCGGGACGAGTTGGACAAGATCCTCCAAGTGGTGAGCCGCTCGGGCTTCCTCAAGCCTCCGGGCGATGACGAGGTGAGCAAGAGCGCCGCAGCGTCGATCAAAAAGCTCATGGGGAACTCGGAGGGTGGCATCACCCAGGTCGTCACGGGTGCCCGCAAGCACATCCAGGACCAGATCGATCAATTGAAGGCCGCCCAGCAGGACTACCGATCCGCGGACGACGCGGCCACTCCGAACCAGGCGTAAGGACTTTTCCGTGCTACGACGCACCAGCGCGCTCGCCGCATCCCTCTTCGCGTTCACCGCGATCTCCTCGTGCGCAGTCAGCGGAGGGGGAGAATCGCCCCCGCAGGCCGCGCCGAGCAAGGAGAACGTCGACCCCGCTCTGGCGGTGCAGAACCCGAAGGAGCTCAAGGGCGTCCAGGACGCCTGCCAACTGCTCACCGCCGAGCAACGAGCCGCCCTCCAAGCGGACGGACAGCCCGAGCAAGCGGACAGCGAATACCAGGAACCGTCGTGCGATATCAACGGTGAAGCCCTCAACACATCGATCGCCATCAACACGAACCACGGCGGCATGACGGCAGCACACGCCCGCAAGGACAACTTCGACAACTTCGAACCCACCGAAGTCGCCGGATACCCGGCGGTTCTGGTCAACTTCTCGGACACGTTGTGCACGGTCGCGGTCGGTGTCTCCGACACCCAATCCGTCGACGTCTATTACGCCAAGAACTCCGGCGGCACACCCGAGATGGACGACGCCTGCGGCTACGCCAAGAAGATCGCTGCCGAGGTGCTCAAGAACATTCCTCCCGCCTGATCCGAGATCTGGCGGCTAGACGAAGGACGCTGCGACATGACCGCTCCCATCGTGATCGGCGTTGCGCTCGTGACGCCGATCGATTCCGGCAACGTCGACGAGATCATGAAGAAGGTGGGGTTCAACCACCCCGAGAAGTACACGCAGATCACCGAGGGCGCCGGGCCGGACGAGATGTCCCGTGCCGCCGATGACCTGAAGGGGTCGATCAGCGAGCACTTCGGCAACGCCATGGAACTGCTCGAAACCGCGAACCGCGATGCGAACGTGGCGTGGGAGGGCAAGGCCGCCGAGCAGTTCGGCAACTCGACGAAGCCGATGACGAGCTTCCTCACCAACGCCCAGTCGACCTCGCAGGCCGCGGGTGAGTCGATCGACCGCCAGGTCGACGGGTTCCTCACCGTCCGGAACTCGATGCCGGAGCCGAAGCCGGTCGACGCGACGGACAACCTCCTGGAAAAGGGCGGTGCCTTCCTCGTCGGCGGTGAGACCGACCTGCAGCAGCAGGAGCGGGAGGCCACCGAGGCGGCCGAAGCCGCGAAGCAGACGTACGAGACCTACGACAGCACCATCCGCCCGGAAGTCCAGAACCCCCCGCGGTTCGACCCGCCGCCAACGCAGAACGGTGATGGCGGGCAGGGCTCCTTCGACCGCAGCGGTGCGATCAACTCGCCGATGGGTGTCGGGGCCGGCGGCTCGCCGGGTGCGGGCGGCGGTACCGCGGGTATCGGCGGTGGTAGCGGCGCAGGATTCGGGCCTGGTGGTTCAGGTCCGTCCGGTAGCGGTTCGTCGTGGTCGCCCGGTGGCGGCGGTGGTGCCGGTGGCTCGTTGCCCGGCGGCATCGGTGTGCCCGGCGGCCCTGGCGTGGGTTCCGGACCTGGTGGCGGCGGTGCCGGCGGTATCGGCGGCGGCTTCCTGCCGGGTGGTCCCGGCGGGAGCGGCGGCGCGGGTGCGGGTGGCCGAAGCGGACTCGGGGCCGGCGGTGCTGGTGGCCGCGCGGGTTCCGGTGGCGCGGGTGCCGGCTCGGGCGGCCGCGCGGGAGTCGGTGCCGGCGCGAACCAGCCGGGTGCCGGTGGCCGTGCGGGCATCGGCACTCCGGGCGCGGGTGGCGCGGCCGGTGGCGCGGGTGCCGGTGCTGCTGGTGCGGGTGGCCGCGGTGGCGCGGGCGCGATGGGTGCCGGTGGTGCCGGTCGCGGTGCGAAGGGCGCCGGGGACGAGGACCAGGAACACGAGAGCTGGCTGGAGGAGCAGGACGACGTGTGGCTGAACGACATGCCGCGCACCGCTCCCCCGGTCTTCGGCGAGTGACGATCCCCGCCTGACCGAGAACTCGGCCGCGCACCGAACCCGGTGCGCGGCCGTTCTCGCGCGGCACCGAAGTCGGCGAACCTCGGTGTCTTGCTGCCCAACAACTCGAACGCAAGGACGGCAGAGCAGTGCTTCGACGCGCGGTCATGGCTGCGACTTCCCTGGTCGCCGCCGGAGGTATCTCGGCATGCGGCCTCACCGGTGGCGAACAGCCCGCACCTGAGAGCTCGCCCGAGCCCCAAGGCGGCGGCGATCCGGCACTCGCGGTCGAACAGCCCAAGACGGTCGCAGCGGTCACCGATGCTTGCCAGCTGCTCACTCCAGAACAGCTGAGCACGCTAGGCGCGGAGAACAACGGAGAGGCCGACACGACCACCTTCGGCGAGCCCAAGTGCAACTGGAGCACCGACGCGTTCGCGTTCTCGGTCGGCCTCTACGTCAAAACCGGTGGCGGTGCGGAACAGATCTACCGCAGCGCCGACAACCACGACAACTTCGCACCGGCCCGCATCGGTGAGTACCCAGCGGCCCGGGTCAACGCCCAGTCGAGCACGTGCAGCGTCGAAGTGGGCATCTCCGACAGCGAATCGGTCACCATCGACTACACCAAGTACTCCGGCGGCACCCCGGAGATGGCCGACGCCTGCGGCTACGCCGAGAAGATCGCAACGGAAGTGCTCAACGGCATTCCGTGAGCCGGGCCGGGGGTTCCGACCGCCCGTTCGATGAAAGACATACCCGTTCCGCAAACCAGGCATGAGGACCTTGTCGTGCTACGACGTACCACTGCGCTGACCGCATCATTTTTCGTGCTCACCACGATTTCCGCTTGTGCCGTGGGACAAGGCGGAGGCGGGAAGCAGCTCGAACCGTCAGGTTCCCAGGAGGCGGTCGATCCCGCGCTGAAGGTCGATTCCCCGAAGAACCTGAATGGCATCACCGACGCCTGCCAACTGCTGACCCCAGAACAGCTGAACCAGCTCGGCACCAGCGAACCAGAGATCGAGCCTTCCACGAACCCGCAGTACCAAGAGCCCAGCTGCGACATCTCAAGCGACGCGTTGAAGATCACGATCGACATCAACACCGAGCACGGTGGCATGACCGCCGCGAACGCTCGGGCGAGCAACTTCGAGAACTTCGAAGCCACCGAGGTGGACGGGTACCCCGCCGCGCAGGTCAACGCCGCCGGCAACCTGTGCACGATCCTCACCGGCGTCGCCGACGACCAGTCGATCGAGATCTACTACGCGAAGAACTCGGGCGGAACACCGGAAATGGAAGACCCCTGCGGCTACGCGAAGAAGATCACCGCTGAAGCCCTGAAGAACATTCCGACCGCCTGATCAGCGCATCCAACGCTGTTCGTCTCGTCGCAAGCAGTGAACGAAGCCGAGAGGCATCTGCAAGGCCAGATCGATCAGCTCAATGCAGCGTTGCATGACTACCGGTCCGCGGACGAAGCAGCTACCCCGAATCAGGCGTAAGGAACCAACACCGTGCTACGACGCGCTCGCATGACCACCGTTTCACTACTCGCCCTCACCACCCTCTCTGCTTGCGCCGTCGGAGGTAACCCTTCCGCGGAGAGCCAGAACGGGCCCGCCCCCCGCAACGGGGCAGATCCCGCCCTCGCGGTGGACAACCCGAAAAATCTGAAAGGCATCGCCGATGCCTGCCGGCTCCTGACTCCCGATCAGCGCACGCATCTGGGCGTGAGCGACGACAGAGATTTTGAATCGCTCACGAACGACATCTACCAAGAACCCAGCTGTGAAATCTTCAGCCACGCTTACAACGCTATGATCGACATCAATACCAACAATGGCGGAATGGCGAAGTTGCACGCAGGAAAAGGCAAGTGGGACAACTTCACCCCGACAGAAGTCGCCGGATATCCCGCCATGCGACTGGATGCGCAGAGCATACTCTGCCGCGTGCACGTCGGGATCGCGGATGATCAGTCCCTCGAGATCTACTACTCCAAGAACGCCGGGGGCACTCCAGAAATGGACGATCCGTGCGGTTTTGCCGAGAAAATCGCAGTGGAAGCACTCAAGAACGTTCCTTGACCTAGCAGGGCGACGTGTGGCTGAACGACATGCCGCGCACCGCTCCGGTGCGCGTTCTCGTCCAGCACCGACGTCGGCGGACAAGGAGCAGGAGACCTAGCACTGTTGAACAGCCCGAAATGAACGGACAGCAACCTCGCTCAGCGGATGGCCGACGTTCGGTGGGGAGATCGTCCGCTCCTTCTAATCAGATGTGAGGTTTTACTCGTGTTACGACGTTGTGGCCTGGTCGCAGCATCTTTCGTCGCGTTGACCGCGATCTCCTCGTGTGCGCTCGGCGAGGGTGGAGAACAGCCCTCGCAAGCAGCGCCGAGCACGGAGAACATCGACCCCGCTCTGGCGGTGCGGAACCCGAAGGACCTCAAAGGGGTCACGGATGCCTGCCAGCTGCTCACTGCCGAGCAACGAGCAGCCCTCCAGGCGGACGGACAGCCCGAGCCAGCGGACAGCGAATACCAGGAACCGTCGTGCGATATCAGCGGTGATGCCCTCGGCACATCGATCGCGATCAACACGAACCACGGTGGTATGACGGCCGCGCACGCCCGCAAGAGCAACTTCGACAACTTCGAACCCACCGAGGTCGCCGGATACCCGGCGGTTCTGGTCAACTTCTCGGACACGTTGTGCACGGTCGCGGTCGGTGTTTCCGACACCCAATCCGTCGACGTCTTCTACGCCAAGCACTCCGGCGGCACACCCGAGATGGACGACGCCTGCGGCTACGCAGAGAAGATCGCCGCAGAAGTCCTCGAAAACATCCCGCCTGCATGACGGGAACGGCGTGGACCGGGCGCGCACCGACTCCGGTGGGGGGCCGTTCTCGTGTTCAGGCCAGGTTTCGGATGATCTGCCGGGCGGCGGGTTCAAGGAGCCGGGCCGGGTCGCGCGGCGGTTCGTGGGTGGTGTGCAGGGTGACGGTGGTCTTCCCGGTGCGGAATTCCAGCTGCGAGTCCCCGTTGAGGTCGGTGAGGCAGGTGTCGCCGTCGTCGAAGGCGGCGGGCGTGCCGTAGTGCACGGCGGGGTTGCCGGGCGTCAGCTGGAGGAGCCGCTCGGATCCGTGTTCCGGCCGGTCCGCGTCCGCGCCGCCGTGCAGCGCGACCACGACGGCGGTGAACAACGCCAGCACGACGACGCCCGCGAGGATCGAGAGGACCACCGGCAGCACCCCGCCGCGACGGGGCGGTCGCTGCCGGCGCGGGGGCGGCGGGGACCAACCC
>NZ_JAIUJZ010000273.1:0-5294 GCF_020176775.1 Saccharopolyspora sp. 6M | reverse complement strand
CCGCGCCCCGGGGGGGGGCCCCCCCCCCCCCCCCACCCCGCCCCCCCCCCCCCGCGGGGCCCCCCCCCCGGGCCCCCCCCCCCCCGCCCTCCCCGTACGGGCTGCCGAGCACGAAGAGCCCGGCCCGGAGCCCGGCCGCCGAGGTTCAGTCCCCACCACCCTCGACGACACCCACCATTATTGCCGACGCAATCGCGTGCTCGGTGCGTCCTGGTGCAACGCGGCGAGAAGGCGGCCGGTGGTCTCGGCCACCGTCGCCGACTCCGGCACGAGCTGTTCGCCGGGCCAGCCCAGCACGTCGTGCGGGCACCACCAGCGGCGCATTTCTTCAACGCCGAAGGCCGCCGCCTGCGGTCGTCCGGCGTGCCTGCGTAGCGTCTCTTCCCAAGAGACGTCGAAGTAGTACACGCGGGTCGGCCCGAGGTGATCACGTGCCAGGCGGGTCAGCAGGTCGTGGTAGCGCTCCCGGTGCAGGATGCCTTCCAGGACGACGTCGTAGCCGACGTTCAGGGCATAGCGCACGGTCTGCTCGATCAACCCGTAGTGCGGCCCGTCGGCGGTATCCCGGGCCTTGAGCACGGTGCGGCGCAGGTAATCCTGCTCGACCAGAGCCAGCGCGGCACCGCACTGCTCGCGCAGCGCTCGGGCCACGGTGGTCTTGCCACTGCCCGAATTGCCGCGCAGCACCAGCAGCCTGGTCTGTGCCGTTCCCATCGACCCCACTCCCTCACCCTAGAGAACCGCCGCTACGGCCAGCGGGAGAACCGCCGTTCACACTGGTCCGGCCAGACACCCGGCCAGCGGGGATCCGCCCGTGCACCAGCAGGAACCGACACGCCGGTAGACCTGCACGCAGCGGCGCACCAGTGCCGATCCGAGCCAGGCCTGCCAGGCATCGGCGCGTACCGCGACCGCCTTGATCCGAGTGCGCCTGACTACGCTGAGCAGGAACGCTCGCGTGCGGTAACGGTGCGTGTTTCGGAATGATCTCGCGAGTGGGCGGCCGGGCGAGAACGCGGTGCTTGCCGGTCATGATGCCCCTCGCATCACGTGGCCAGCCTGAACAGGCGTTCGGCGTTGCTATGGCTGATTTTCGCGCGCTGTGCGTCGGTCAGCGGTGCGTTGCGCAGGAAGGAGACAGCGTCGTTCGTGTTTTCGTAGGGCGCGTCGAGGGCGAACAGGACGTTGTCCTCACCGACGGCGTGCAGGGCGAGTTCCAGGACGCGGTCGTCGTTGATGCCGCTGGTCGTGATGACGAAGTTGCGCCGGAAGTATTCGCTCGGCGTCAACCGCAGCTTGGGCATGGGCCCCGCAGCGCCGGCGGTGCCGGCGGCGAAGGCGTGACGGTTGTCGATCCGCTTGAGCCAGTACGGGATGCCCTCGCCGAGGTGGCCGAGGACGATCGTCAGGTTCGGGTTGCGGTCGAATGCCCCGGAGAGGATCAGCCGCATGGCGTGTAGCCCGGCTTCGGCCTGATAGCCCCAGATCGCGCCTTGCATCCCGTAGACGTCGTAGGGCGCGAGCGCGCTCGGATAGCGGGGATGGAGATAGATCGGCGCCCGGGCTGCTTCCGCCGCGTCCAAGAAAGGCCGGAACCGCGGCTCGTCGAGGTAGTGTCCGTGCGTGTGAGAGTTGATCATCACGCCATTGAGGCCGAGTGAACTCATGATCCGCTCGGTCTCCCGTGCGGCCGCCTCGGGGTTCTGCGGGGCAACTGCGCCGAGAGCGCCGAACCGGCCCGTGTGTGTGCGGACGAGTTCGGCGAGCGCATCGTTGACCAGGCGCGCGAGCGGCACCGCGTTCTCGGCGTAGTAGGGCTGGACTCCCGGCGGGTTGGTGCTGAGCACAGCCATCGCCTGCCCGGCCGCGTCCATCGCGGCGACCCGTGCGTCGATGTCATGCAGCGCCGCCGCGGTCGGACCGGAGCTTTCGACGGTGCGCATGAGTTCGACTTCGGCCTCGTCACCGGGGTGGACGGCGAGGCCGTGTGCGGCGCCGAGGAACACATCGGTGGTGACGTGTTCCTCGACCGCGATGATCCGCTCAGAGCTCATGCTCGCCGCCCTCCGTCGACCGAGAGCACCACACCGGTCACGTAGGAGGATTGGTCGGAGGCCAACCAGATGGTGGCCTCCGCGATCTCCTCCGGCCTCGCGAGACGCCCCAACGGGGTGGCCGTTTCCTGCTGCGAGGCCATGTCCGTACCAACGGCGACCTGATCGAACATCGCCGTTCTGGTGATCGCGGGCGCAACAGCGTTGATCCGGACGTGCCGGGACGCGTAGTCGATCGCGGCCGTCTTGGTGAGCCCGACGACGCCGTGCTTGCTCGCGACATAAGCCGGTGCGTGCGGGATCGCGTACAGGCCACCGTTGGAGGCCACGTTCACGATCGCACCGCCGCCAGCACGCACGAGGTGAGGAATTTCGTGCTTCATCGAGAAGAACGTTCCGGTCAGGTTGACGGCTATCACTCGTTCCCACGCCGTCGCGGTCATTTCGATGAGCTCCTGCCCGGTCGAGGGGACCGCGGCGTTGTTCACGGCCACGTCCAACCGGCCGAAAGTCGTGACCGTTCGGCCGACGGCCGTCTCCACGGATTCCTCGTCCGCGATGTCCAGTCGGGCGGAGAAAGCGGTTCCACCGGACTTGTCGATGGCCGAAGCCGTCTCGGTGGCCGATGCCTCGTCCAGGTCGAGGACAGCGACCGCCGCGCGACGATGAGCGAGGCCGAGTGCGATGGCCCGGCCGATACCGCGCCCGGCGCCGGTGACCAGCGCGACCTTCCCGGCGAAGTCGTTCATCGCAGCGGCTCGTGGTTGGCCCAGGCCACGCGGTACGGGTAGCGAGCCTGCCACTTCTGGATGACCTCGTGCGCGCCCGGCGCCGCGAACAGCCGCGCCAGCGCGGCTTCGTCAGCGACACCGAACTGCAAGATCGCCGTCGCGACCAGAGCCGGAATGGCGTCTTCGCCCGGCATCCGGATATGCCGCCGCACGGCGAAATCTTCCACGGCGCCGGTGTCACACATCGCTTTTTCGATGTCGGCGAGGTACTGCCGCAGCTCGGTGTCCGGAATGGCCTCGGCGAACGAGACGATCATCGTGTGGTTAATCATGAGACCAGTCAACGCCGCCGCTTCGCGGGATGTCCAATACACATCTTCCGGAAACTGATAACGTGCAGGAATGGATTCGCTGGAGATCCGCGAACTGCGGTACTTCGTGACCGTCGCGGAGGAGCTGCACTTCGGCCGCGCGGCCGAGCGCCTGTCGATCGCACAACCGGCGCTGACGAAGACGATTCAGCGGATCGAAGCACGCTTGAACGTGCAACTGTTCACCCGGTCGAGTCGCCGGGTCGCGCTCACCACAGCCGGTAGTGCGCTGCTCGAACACGGTCGGCACGCACTCGACGCCATGGCGACGGCGGTCAGCAGCGCCCAGCGGGCCGACGCCGAGGAACACGTTCGGCTGGTGATCAAACCCGGTGGTGACGCGAACCTGCTGTCCGGCATCCTCACCCGCTACGCCCAGTACCAGGACGCACGTGAGATCGATGTCGTGTTCAGCGGCGGCACGGGCCGGGCGGGCTTCCTCCGGGACGGCCGGGCCGACGTAGCTCTGCTCTACACGCCGTTCGACGACACCGATGGCCTCGCAACCCGGGTGCTGCACACCGAAGACCGAGTGGCCGTGCTTCCGGTCGGCCACCCCTTGGCCGCCCGGCGTTCGATCGAGCTCGCCGATCTCGCCGGAGAACGATTCCCCCGCTGGAAGGATGTTCCCGGCGACGGCGCCGAGCCAGAGATCGAAACCGTCGCCGAACTCCTCCCGCTGGTGACCATCGGCCGGGTGATCTCGGTCCTGCCACGCTCACTGGTGCGGCCGACCCCGCCGGGCGTGATCTGCGTCCCCGTCACCGACGCCGGCCCCAGCCACGTTGTCATCGCACGCCAGGCCCAGGACCATCGTCCCGCGGTCGCCGCGCTCATCGAGGCGGCCGTCACCGCACCACCTTCGAACTTCTAGCCTGGCGGGTGGACCTCGTCGGCGGAGATCCGGAGGTATATCGCTACCCGCAACGGCGGACTGTGCTCCTCGCGCGGCTGGTCGCTGGTGGTCGGGTTAGCCGCACCCGAAGGCGACGCTGACGACGCTTGGGGGCGGTGGGCGCCGCCATCACGACACCGCCCCCGCACCTGCCGACGACTACTCAGGGCATCGGATCGGACGGGCCCCAGTCCGGCTGGCAGATCGTGTCCCGGTCAGCGACATTCGGGCAACGGCACCCTCAGAGTCCGCAACGACCACGAGAGCAGGCTCGTACCGCCGTACTTCAAGTACCACGGGATCGCCGACGCGGTTGGTGGGTGCGGCGAGGTCGGCTGCGGTGTCAACGAGGTCGTTTAGCCCTCGGGTCAGCGGCATCGAAGGTCTCGACCCGTCACTGGTGGATGGCGCGGGCGGATTCGTCGACCAGCTGCGATGTGAGTGCGTGGGCGCGGCGGGCCCGTGCGGCCGTGTCCTGTTCGTCCGGGCCGGGTTCGAGATAGGCGCGCTGTGCCGTGCCGTTGTCGGTGCGGTCGCTGTTGAGGCGGCCGGAGTCGACCCCGACAGTGGAAGGCGGCGGAAAACACAAGCCGTCCGCCGCGTTCCACCGGCACTGATCAGCACCTGGCGACAAGCCCGACGGAGATGCTGCGGACGCGGCCGCAGGGCGCGTAGCACGCACCACTAGGGAGGCGGGCCGAATCTCGAACTTTTCATCGATCCGACCGAGCTCCACTACGCGCACAAGCGGTCTACAACGAGACCGAAACCTTTGCTCACCAAGCGCTGTGCTCACACGGGCCACGCTCGAACCGGTGCTTTATCACCACCGAACCCCCTTCACAGGAGATCCGAAAATATCGGCGTCTCCCCTGGTGGCGCCCCCGGCAGGACTCGAACCTGCGACCTAAGGATTAGAAGTCCTTTGCTCTGTCCAGCTGAGCTACGAGGGCCCGCACATCGCTCGCGTGAGCTGCAGCAAGCAGGGTAACCGGCCGCTCCGTCGACAGTGGTACCGACGCCAACGGCGTTGCAGACCCGGTATCGAACGGCAAGCTGATCGACAGCTCCACGCCGGGAATCGCGCCGGAAGATCACAGAGGAATCACCGCGCGCACGTCGGGGGGGCCCCCCCCCCCCCCCCCCCCCCCGCCCCCCCCCGCCCCCCCCCACCGCCGAAAAACAGCAAGCCCGCCCCCAACAGCAGACGCCAGAGACAGACCGCAGGGAAGAAAAGAGCACC
>NZ_JAIUJZ010000272.1:0-3667 GCF_020176775.1 Saccharopolyspora sp. 6M | reverse complement strand
CCCCGCCCCCCCCCGGCGCGCCCCCCCACCCCCCCCCCCACCCCCCCCCCCGCGCCGCCGCCGGGGCGCCCCCCCCCCCCCCCCCCCCCCCCCCCCCCCCCACGGCTCCCCCTCAGGAGCAGGATTCGGGCTGCACCCGCAGCACGTCGTCGTCCTTGCCGACACCGGTGAACGAGTAGTCGTCGACCGGCGTGGCCACGCCGTCGCGCACCTCGTAGGCGACCCGGGAACCGTCGTAGGAGGGTTCCGTCGTCTGGCTCTCGTTCGACGCGGCCAAGGTGATCAGGACCCGGCCGTCCGAGCCCGCGGGCGCGCACTCGTAGCCGAGGCGGGCACCGATCCCGCCGCCTTCGTTGATCTTCAGCGGCTCGCCGTCCTGCGTCTTCAGCTCGCGCGGCGCGCCATCGGCACCCAGGTCCCACACGCTGAACCAGGTGGTGTTCGCGCCGACGGACTCGGTCACCAGCAGTTCCTGCCTGCCGTCGCCGTTCACGTCCAGCACCCGCATCGGCTGGGTGCCGAAGGACGGGTCACCGGTCAGCACGGCCTCGGTCGTACGACCGTCCACAGTGAACTTGAGCGACTGCTTCGCCCCGTCCCCGATGGCGGACAGCTGCGCGGTGTCCGGAGTTCCGTCCCCGTTCAAGTCCACAACGGACGTCTCGCTCGAGTCAGCGGCGGCGATCCCTGCCGGCACCAGCGCCATCGCCGCCACGGCCAGCGCACCGATGCCCACACCCGCCCGAATACCGCTCTTCACCACAGCCGGTTCCTCCCGATCGCTTCGTCGCACCGGGACGGAAGAAATCCGTCCCGCCCCCTCACCTGTTCACAAGACGCACCACCGCGCGGCAGGTTGCCCGCGGCTCGAAAAACCTTCCGGCGGTCGTCGCGGCGCCCGGGTGATCCGGACGGCAGGGCCTTGTCTTCCCGCCAGAAGCAAGTAGCCTCCGAAGTGCTGGTGGTTCGCACAGCCCTGCGAAAGCGGGGGTGCGCGAGGCAAGAGGGAACCCGGTGGAAATCCGGGACTGCCCCGCAGCGGTGAGTGGGAACGAACGCCGTCACCGGTCGCCACGACCGGTCACAGCACTGAGCGCGAGCTCGGGAAGCGACGGCCAGTAGAAGACCCCGGTTCCACCGGGAAGCGCCCACGAGTCCGAAGACCTGCCGCCGGTGCGCGCGTCCTGCGTGACGCGCGCTGTTGCGAGGTCTCGCGGGAAGACCTGGACGAACGAGCCGCCGCGTGCGGCCACGTGTGCCCGGATCCTGCCCGCTCGACCTCGCAGAACTGCCGTCCAGCTCGCGAGGAGAGAGCGTTGACCAGCACAATCGGATCCACCGTGCTCGGGTTCCCCCGGATCGGTCCGAACCGGGAACTCAAGCGGGCGTTGGAGAGCTACTGGAAGTCCCGCACCGGCGAAGCGGAACTGCGCGAAGTCGCGCGCACGCTGCGCACCGACACGTGGCGTTCGCTGCGCGACGCCGGGCTGGACTCGGTGCCGGGAAACACCTTTTCCTACTACGACCAGGTCCTCGACGCCGCCGTCACCTTCGGCGCGGTCCCGCCGCGCTTCGCCGAACTGGGCCTGAACCCGCTCGACACGTACTTCGCGATGGCCCGCGGCGTGGAATCCGCGCCACCGCTGGAGATGACGAAGTGGTTCGACACCAACTACCACTACATCGTCCCGGAGATCGGCCCGGACACCGAGTTCCGGCTGTCCGACCAGACCGTCGTCGACCAGTACCACGAGGCCGCTGAGCTGGGCATCAAGACCCGCCCGGTCGTCGTCGGACCGCTGACGTTCCTGCTGCTGTCCAAACCGCAGGACGGCGCGCCCGCCTCGTTCCGCCCGCTGGACAAGGTCGACGAGCTCGTCACCGCCTACGCCGAACTGCTCGGCGAGCTGCACCGGGCCGGGGTCGAATGGGTGCAGCTGGACGAGCCCGCGTTCACCGCGGACCGCTCGCAGGCCGACCTGGACGCGCTGCGCGCCGCCTACCAGCGGCTCGGCGAGCTCTCGGAACGGCCGAAGATCCTGGTCGCGTCCTACTTCGGCGACCTCGGGGACGCGCTGGGCGTGCTCGCCTCCTCCCCCGTCGAAGCCGTCGGCGTGGACCTCGTCGCCGGGCAGCGCACCGTGGACGAACTCCCGTCGGTGCCCGGGCTGCGGGAGAAGACGCTCGTCGCGGGCCTCGTCGACGGGCGCAACATCTGGCGCACCGACCTGGACAAGGCGCTCACCACCGCCGCCACCCTGCTCGGCCTCGCCGGGGAGGTCGCCGTCAGCACCTCCTGCTCGCTGCTGCACGTGCCCTACGACGTCGACGCGGAAACCGACCTCGACCCGCAGGTCGCGTCCTGGCTGGCGTTCGCCGCGCAGAAGGTCGGCGAGGTCGTCGTCCTCGACCGCGCGCTGCACCAGGGCCGCGACACCGTCGCCGAGCAGCTCGACGACGCGCGGCGGCGCATCGCCGACCGCGCCGGAGCCGACCGGGTGCGCAACAACCGGGTGCAGGCGCGGCTCACCTCGCTCAAACCCGAGCACGCCCAGCGCGGTGACTACGCGAACCGGCTCGCCGCACAGCGCAAGTCGCTGCGGCTGCCGCCGCTGCCGACGACCACCATCGGCTCGTTCCCGCAGACCACCGACGTGCGCAAGGCCCGCGCCGCGTTGCGCTCCGGAAGCATCGACCACGCCACCTACAAGCAGCGGATGCGCGACGAGATCGAACGCGTCATCCGGCTGCAGGAAGACCTCGGACTCGACGTGCTCGTGCACGGCGAACCCGAGCGCAACGACATGGTGCAGTACTTCTCGGAACACATGGACGGGTTCGCCAGCACGCACAACGGCTGGGTGCAGTCCTACGGTTCGCGCTGCGTCCGGCCACCGATCCTCTACGGCGACGTGTCCCGGCCCGAGCCGATCACCGTGGAATGGGCCAAGTACGCGCAGAAACTCACCGCCAAGCCGGTGAAGGGCATGCTGACCGGGCCCGTCACCATCCTCGCCTGGTCCTTCGTGCGCGACGACCAGCCGCTCGGCATCACCGCCGAGCAGGTCGCGCTCGCCATCCGGGACGAGGTCAAGGACCTGGAGAACGCGGGCATCCGGGTGATCCAGGTCGACGAGCCCGCGCTGCGCGAACTGCTGCCGCTGCGCTCCTCGCAGCACCAGGAGTACCTGGACTGGGCGGTGCGCTCGTTCCGGCTCGCCACCTCCGGGATCGCCGAATCCACCCAGATCCACACCCACCTGTGCTATTCGGAGTTCGGCGACGTCATCAACGCCATCGTCGACCTGGACGCCGACGTCACCAGCATCGAAGCCGCCCGGTCCCGGATGGAGGTCCTGGACGACCTCAACGCCGTCGGGTTCGGCCGCGGCGTCGGACCCGGTGTGTACGACATCCACTCGCCCCGGGTCCCGGAAGCCGGGGAGGTCACCGACCTGCTGAAGGCCGCGCTCGCCGCGGTGCCCGCCGAGCGGCTGTGGGTGAACCCCGACTGCGGCCTCAAGACCCGCGGCTACGCCGAGGTCGAGACCGCGCTCAAGAACGTGATCAGCGCTACGGCGGCCGTGCGCCCGGCTGCCGGCTGATCCCGAAGCCGGGGGTGGGTGGTCGCGCCCGCCCCCCCGGGCCCCCCCCCGCCCCCGCGGCC
>NZ_JAIUJZ010000271.1:5599-8982 GCF_020176775.1 Saccharopolyspora sp. 6M | reverse complement strand
GTGCCGGAGCGGGCCGGGGTCGGCCGGGCCGGCTCGGAGCGGGCCGGGTCTGATCGGGACGAGCCGGACGGGGTGGCGCCGGGTCGGGCGGTGCCGGACCGGCCGGGGGCCGGGAGGTGCGACGCGCCGGTGCCCGCGGCGGTCGAGAGGGCGGCCGCGGACGTCGGGCGGCACCCGGATGCCGGATGAGCCGCTGCGCCGACCCGGGCAGCGGTGGTCGTCGCGGAGCTGAGCGTTCGGGGTGACCGGATCACTCGGACGGCTCAATCTGAATCCACGCAGAACGTGAATTGATTTCATTTCCGCTGATCTTCGATTAGCGTCCGGCCCGAAGCCGACGAGAGGACTCGCAGATGGCCGGGCCGCACCGCATCACCGCCGCACTCGGCGTCGGCGCCCTCCTCGGCGCGCTCGCCCTCGCCCCCGCCGCAGCCGCCGCCCCCGAGCCCGCCGCACCCGGCACGTCCGGGTTCACCGCGCCCGAGGCCCCGGACCACTGCGGCGGGCAGTGCCACCACGTGCTGCCCCCCGGCCAGAACGGCAACGCCACGCTCGCCGAACTCGCCGGACACCTGCTGTTCGGCACCAAGCCGAAGCACTCCGACGACCAGATCGCGCCCTACGCCGACCTGGCCACCGGGTACAAGCAGCTCACCACCGGCACCATCGACGAGTTCTTCAGCGACAACTCCTTCGGCGTCGAACCCGACGACGTGGACCGCACCTACCGGCCGCGCGAAGACGTCACGGTCGTGCGGGACAAGTCCGCCGGAGTCCCGCACATCTACGGCGACACCCGCGCGGGCACCACCTTCGGCGCCGGGTACGCCACCGCCGAGGACAAGCTTTTCCTGATGGACGTGCTGCGCCACGCCGGACGCGGCGAGGTCAGCCCCTTCGCCGGCGGCGCCCCCGCGAACCGCGAACTGGAGCAGAGCTTCTTCGCCACCTCGCCCTACACCGAGGAGGAGCTGCAGCAGCAGATCGACAGCGCCGCCGCATCGGGACCGCGCGGTGCGCAGGCCCTCGCCGACGCGCAGTCCTACGTGGACGGCATCAACACCTACCTCCGCGAAGCCCACGACGGCCGCTACTTCCCCGGCGAATACGTCGCCACCGGCCACGTCGACCCCATCACCAACGCGGGCGAGATCGAACCCTTCGAGCTCACCGACCTCGTCGTGCTGGCCTCCGTCGTCGGCGCCCAGTTCGGCGGCGGAGGCGGCAACGAAGTGCAGCAGGCGGTGGCCCGCATGTCCCTGCACGAGCGCTTCGGGCCCGAACGCGGCGAACAGGTCTGGCGCACCTTCCGCGCCGAGAACGACCCCGAAGCCATCTCCACCGTGCACGACGGCAGCGAATTCCCCTACGCCGCCACCCCGGACGACCCGCAGGGCCGCGCCATGCCCGACCCCGGCTCCGTCACCGACCAGCAGCTCGTGTTCGACGAGACCGGCTCCGCCGCCGAACCCGACGCCGCCGCGCCCGGGCCGCAGACCGCCCCCGAAGCCGCGCCCGAACGGCCGCTGCCCCGCGAAGAGCAGGTCGACGCGCTGCGCGGCATGTTCGACGACGGCGTGCTGCCCGCGGGCATGGCCGAACCGCGCGGCATGTCCAACGCGCTGCTCGTCTCCGGCGAGCACACCGCCAGCGGGCACCCCATCGCCGTGTACGGGCCGCAGACCGGGTACTTCGCGCCGCAGCTGCTCACCCTGCAAGAGCTGCAGGGACCCGGGATCTCCTCCCAGGGCGCCTCGTTCGCGGGACTCAGCTTCTACACGCTGCTCGGCCGCGGCCAGGACTACTCGTGGAGCGCCACCACCGCCGCCCAGGACATCATCGACACCTACGCCGTCGAACTCTGCTCCCCGGACGGCGGTTCCGTCACCAAGGACGCCGACCACTACCTGTTCCGCGGTGAATGCGTGCCGATGAAGCAGGTCGAGCGGCGCAACGCGTGGGAACCGAACCTCGGTGACGACACCCCCGCCGGCTCCTACCGGCTCGTGTCCTTCCGCACCGAGTACGGGCCGATCACCCACCGCGCCACCATCGGCGGAAAACCCGTCGCCTACACCACGCTGCGCTCCACCTTCCAGCACGAGGTCGACTCGATCATCGGGTTCCAGCGGTTCAACGACCCCGGCGAGATCACCTCGCCGGAAGCGTTCCAGCAGGCCGCGAACGACGTGAACTACACGTTCAACTGGTTCTACGCCGACGCCGAGCACACCGCCTACTTCAACTCCGGGGCCAACCCGGCGCGGCAACCGCACGTCGACCCCAGCATGCCGGTGCTCGCCGACCCCGCCCACGACTGGCAGGACTGGAACCCCGACGGGAACACCGCCCGGTACCTGCCGCCGGAGCAGCACCCGCAGTCCGTCGACCAGGACTACTACGTCAGCTGGAACAACAAGCAGGCGCCCGGGACCAGCGGCGCGGGCCTCAACAAGGGTGCCGTGCAGCGCGGCGACCTGCTCGACTCCCGCGTCCGCGGACTCGTCGCCCAGGGCGGCGTCGACCGGGCCGAACTGACCCGCGCCATGTCCGAGGCCGCCGTCGCCGACCTGCGCGCCGAACGCGTGCTGCCGGACCTGCTGCGGGTGCTCGACAGCGGGCCCGTCGACCCGGCGCTCGCCGGGGAGATCGACTCGCTGCGCGCCTGGCTCGCCGACGGCGGTCTCCGCACCGAAACCGAGCCCGGCAGCCGGGAGTACGCGCACGCCGACGCCGTCGAACTCCTCGACGCCTGGTGGCCGCAACTCACCCGCGGCATCTTCGAACCCGCCGTGGGCGCCGACGCCTACCGGGCGCTGACCGGCGCCGAGCACATCAACGAATCGCCCTCCGGTTGGCAGAACGAGGAACCCGGGCTGCACGTCGGGCAACCGCACCAGGGCTCGGCGTTCCTCAACGGCTGGTACGGGCAGGTGTCGAAGAACCTGCGCGGCGCGCTCGGCGACGAGGTGCCCGGCGGGTTCGGCACCGGGCCCGCCGCGCCCGGGAACTCGCTGTGCGGCGAAGGAGACCTCGACGCGTGCCGGCAGGCGCTGCAGGACAGCCTCCGCGCCGCCGCCGACACGCCGGCCGAGCAGACCTACCCCGGTGACGCCGACTGCGAACCCGGCGACCAGTGGTGTGCCGACGCGATCGTGCACAACAAGATCGGCGGCATCGCGCACGACCCGATCAGCTGGCAGAACCGGCCGACGTACCAGCAGGTGGTGGAGTTCACGTCCCACCGCTGACCCGCCGCGGAGTGAACGGACCGTTGGTCCAACGGGATGGGGCAAGCGGTCCCTTCACTCCGAGACCGGTGTGCAGGCAGCGCCCCCCCCCCCCGGCCCGGGGGGGCGTGAAGGGGCCCGGGCGGACAGGCG
>NZ_JAIUJZ010000271.1:0-5590 GCF_020176775.1 Saccharopolyspora sp. 6M | reverse complement strand
CCCCCCGCGGGGGGCCCCGCCCCCCCCCCCCCCCGGGGGGGGGGGGGGGCCCCCCCCCCCCGGCCCCCCCCCCCCGGGCCCCCCGGGGCCCCCCCCCCGGGGGAGGACGGGAGCGGTTCGAGCCGTGCGGGGGCGGCCACGAGCCGTTCGGAGCGAACGGACCGTTCGACCAACGAGATGGGACGAACGGTCCGTTCACCCGACTTGCGCGCGGTGGCGGTCAGGACCCGGTGATCGGGGCCGAAGCGGAGTGAACGGACCGTTCGTCCAACCAGATTGGGCAGACGGTCCGTTCACTCGGTGATAACCGCTGCCGCACTCCGGGCGGAGTGAACGGACCGTTCGACCAACGAGATGGGACGAACGGTCCGTTCACCCGGAGAACCGACGGGTCCACCCCGTTGCCGCGGCGGTGCACGCCGCGTCGCCGGATCCGGTGGTGCGGCGGTGCGATCGGGGCAACCGGATCACGCTGCCGAGCGGTTCCCGCGACATGATCAGGTGCACTAGTCTCGCGGCGGCACGATCGACGACCTTGGGGGCACCTTGGCCACGTGGGACGACATCGCCGCATTCGTCCGGTCCGAGTACCGAGTCATCGAGGACACCGGCGACGAGATCCGCATCCTCATCGAGTACGAGGACGAGCGCAGCCAGGTGATCATCGTTTGCCGGGAGGTGCTGGACCAGCGCGAGGAGTGGGTCCAGATCGCCTCGGTGTGCGGGCTCGTCTCGGACGTGGACCTGCGCCTGGTGCTCAAGGAGATCGGCGAGACCTCCGTCGTCTGCGGCGCGGTGATCATGGGTGAGCACGTGGTGCTGCGCCACTCGCTGCCGCTGCTGAACCTCGACATCAACGAGTTCCTCGACCCGCTGCAGCTGGTGGCGGACACGGCGGACCAGCTGGAGGAGACCTTCTTCGGCGGCGACGGCTACTGATCCCGCCGATGGGGTGGCGGCCGGTTCCCGCCGGATCGATCCACCCCGCCGAAGATGACCCGATGGGACGCGGCTGAACGTGTTCCACCGCGCCGGGGAGCTTGACTTCTCCGCGGCGCGGCGCGGAAATCGAGGTCATGGCCCGTTCCGCCGGAACCACCCGAATCCCGGTCGCCGTGCTGCTGGTTCTCGGCGTGCTGCTGGCGGGTTGCGCCCGCCCGGTGCGCACCGCCGCCCCCGCGAGCAGGCCGAACGTGGTCGTGGTGATGACCGACGACCAGTGGCTGGACAGCGTGCGGTTCATGCCGAACGTGCAGCGGCTGCTGGGGTTGGGCGGCGCCACGTTCGACCGGTACTACGCGTCGTTCCCGCTGTGCTGCCCCTCCCGCTCGACTTTCCTCAGTGGACAGTTGGCGCACAACAACGGGGTGCGGCACAACGCGCCGCCGCTCGGCGGCTACGACGCGCTGGACGAGGAGAACGCGTTGCCGGTGTGGATGCAGCGGGCCGGCTACACGACCTCGCACATCGGCAAGTACCCGAACGGCTACGGCAAGTCGGACGAGACGCACGTGCCACCGGGCTGGGACGAGTGGCGCGGCTCGATCGACCCGACCACCTACGACATGTACGGCTACCGGTTGAACGAGAACGGTCGGTTGCGCACCTACGGCGACCCGTGGGTGCAGGACCCGGCGATGTACCAGACCGACGTCTACCGGGACAAGGCGATCGACTTCATCGACCGGCGGTCGGCGGCGGACGACCCGTTCTTCCTGAGCGTGGCGTTCCTGGCCCCGCACGGGGAGAACGTGCACGGCGCCCCGGACAACGGCGACTTCTTCCGGGTCGGTCGCGGCCCGCGGCCCGCGCTGCGCCACCAGGGCGAGTTCGCCGCGGAACGGCCGCCGTACGACGCGTCCTACGGCGAGCAGGACGTGGCGGACAAGCCGGAGTTCCTCCGCGACTACCCGGAGATCTCGGCGGCCACCGGCACCGAGATCGCCACCAGCTACCGGCTGCGCCTGGAATCGCTGCTGGCCGTGGACGAAGCGGTGCAGCGGATCGTCGACGCGCTGCGCGCCAACGGGGAGCTCGACGACACCTACCTGATGTTCGTGTCGGACAACGGTTTCTTCTTCGGCCAGCACCGCGTCCCGACCGGCAAGTTCCTGCCGCACGAGGCGGCGGCGCACGTGCCGCTGCTGCTGCGCGGGCCGGGCATCGCGGGCGGCGCGCACGTGCCGGAGCTGAGCACGAACACCGACCTCACCGCCACCATCACCGACATCGGCGGGGCGGAACCGACGATCCCGCTGGACGGGCGTTCACTGCTGCCGTTCGCCCGGGACCCGTTGCTGCGCACCGGAAGACCGCTGCTGCACGAGGCCGCGGAAGGCGCGCTGCCCGACCCGGTGCGGCCGGGCGCGGCGGGCGACGGAGCCTCCGCGCTGGACGTGGCGTCGGGCCGGGCGGCCGGGGCAGGCGACCTGGACCAGGACGGTTCCGCATCACCGCCCGCGCCGGCGAAATCGCGCGACGACCACAGCCAGGTCCTCGACGCCGCCTACGAGGCGATCCGCACCGAACGCTATCTCTACGTCCGGTACGTCAGCGGCGACCACGAGCTCTACGACCTGCACGTGGATCCGGACGAACTGGCGTCGAAGCACGACGACGCCCGCTACACGCAGGTGCGGGCGTTCCTCGACCGGCATCTCGACGCGCTGCAGGGCTGCCGCGGCGCGGAGTGCGCCCGGCCGATCCCGGCCGCACCACGACCCGGGTGAGCGCAGGGGAATACCCGCGACGAAGCCGGAAGATCGACCGAACCGGCCGTACCGCCCGATCCGGACCGGTAGGCTGCCGCGCGTGCTGTTCTTGATCCCCGCCGCCGTCCTGTTCGTGATCTTCGGGATCGGTTTCGCCTACGAACGGCGGCTGGTCCGCAACGGCGTCTACCTGTTCCTGGCCTGCCTGTTCCTGGTCGGCGGCCTGCTGATGTGGCTGGCCACGTACTCGGAATCGGCGGCGGCGGTGGTGCTGATCGTGCTGGCCCTGCTGATCCCGCTGACCACCTTGGCGCTCGCGGTGTTCCTCGTCCTCAACGGCGTGACGATGCTGCGGCGGGAGGGCAGGCGGCTCGCGAACGTGCTGTCGCTGGCCGCCGGGGTCGGGATCATCGGCTTCGTGGTGCTGCGCGGGATCGCGGGCACCATCGGGTGGGCACCGCTGGAAGTGACGATGGACGCCACGGGCAAGGTGATCGGCTACGTCTCGGTGCTGTTCGCGTGCTTCCTGCTCTACTCGCTCGTCTACGGCGCCTTCCCGCACCGCCGCCGCGTTGACTTCATCGTGGTGCTCGGCTCGGGACTGATCGGTTCGCGGGTGCCGCCGCTGCTGGCGAGCAGGCTCGACAAGGGCCTCGCCGAGTTCCGCGCGCAGCAGGAGAAGGGGCGCGAGCCGGTGCTGGTCACCTCCGGAGGGCAAGGTCCCGGTGAGGACGTCCCGGAGGCGCGCGCCATGGCCGACCACCTCATCGCGAACGGGGCGCCGCCCGAGCGGATCCTGGTCGAGGACCGGTCGCGCAGTACCGAGGAGAACCTGCGGTTCAGCGCGGCCATCATGCGCGAGCACCGCCCGGAGCACCGCGCGCTGGTCGTGACGAACAACTTCCACGTGATGCGGGCCGCCCGGATCGCCCGCAAGGAAGGCGTGAACGCCCAGGTGATCGGTTCGCCGACGGCGCGCTACTTCTGGCCGAGCGCCACGATCCGCGAATTCGTGGCGGTCTTCCTCGCCCACCGGGTGGTGAACTTCGGGATGTGCGGGCTGCTCGTCGTCAGCACCGTGCTCGCCGCGGTCTGAAACGCGCAACGGGGCGGTGCGACCACGCGCACCGCCCCGCCACGGGAACCGGGCTTCAGCCGGGCTTGACCATCGGGAACAGGATCGTCTCCCGGATCCCCTTGCCGGTGAACGCCATCAGCATCCGGTCGATGCCGACGCCGACCCCGCCGGTCGGCGGCATGCCGTACTCCAGGGCGCGCAGGAAGTCCTCGTCGAGCTGCATCGCCTCGGCATCACCGCCGGCGGCGAGCAGGGACTGCTCGGTGAGCCTGCGCCGCTGCTCCACCGGATCGACCAGTTCGGAGAAGCCGGTGCCGAGCTCCATGCCGAACCCGATCAGGTCCCACTTCTCCGTCAGCAGCGGGTCCTGCCGGTGCTGGCGGGTCAGCGGGCTCGTCTCCAGCGGGAAGTCGCGCACGTAGGTCGGCCGGATCAGGGTGTGCTCGACGAGCTCCTCGAACAGGTGCTCCACCAGCTTTCCCGGGCCCCACGCCGGATCCCAGGTGATCTCCCTGGCATCGGCGAGCTCCCGCAGCCGCTCGACCGGGGTGGCAGTGGTGATCTCCTCGCCGAGCGCCTCGCCGACCGAGCCGTACAGCGTGATCGACGGCCATTCGGCGCCCAGGTCGATGTCCCCGTGCTCCGGGTGGCGCACCACCATGTCGCCGAACACGGCCTTCGCGGCCTGCCGGAACAGTTCGGTGGTGAGCTCCGCGGCCGTGTCGTAGTCCCCGTAGGCCTCGTAGAACTCCAGCATGGTGAACTCGGGGTTGTGCGTGGAGTCCGCGCCCTCGTTGCGGAAGTTCCGGTTGATCTCGAAGACCTTCTCCACCCCGCCGACCACGAGCCGCTTCAGGTACAGCTCCGGCGCGATCCGCAGGTACAGGTCGAGGTCGTAGGCGTTGATGTGCGTGGTGAACGGCCGGGCCGTGGCGCCGCCGTGCACCTGCTGCAGCATCGGGGTCTCGACCTCGAGGTAGTCGCGGCCGAGCAGCACCGAGCGCAGGGCCTGCACGGCCTTGCCGCGCTGGTGCGCCAGCTGCCGCGCCTCGGGGTTGACGATCAGGTCCACGTAGCGCTGCCGCACCCGGGCCTCCGGGTCGGTGAGGCCCTTGTGCTTCTCCGGCAGCGGCCGCAGGCACTTGGACGTCAACGCCCACGAGTCGGCCATGATCGAGAGCTCGCCGCGCTTGGAGGTGATCACCTCGCCGGTGATGCCCACGTGGTCGCCGAGGTCCACGTCGGCCTTCCAGGAGTCCAGGGCCTCCGCGCCGATCTTGTCCAGCGCGAGCATGATCTGGATGGAGCCGCTGTCGTCGCGGATCGTGGCGAAGCACAGCTTGCCGCCGGTGCGGTACAGCAGCACCCGGCCGGTGACCGACACCCGATCGCCGGTGGCGACGTCCGGTTCGAGGCCCTCGTGACTCTCGCGGACGGGCCCGATCGAGGTGGTGCGCGGGTAACCGACCGGGTAGGGGTCGACTCCGCTCTCCCGCAGCCGGTCCAGCTTCTCCCGCCGGATGCGCATCTGCTCCGGCAGGTCCTCGTGATTCTCGTCCACCGCTTCACTCACCCGGACATGGTATCGGCCCAGCTCACCAGCCTGGCCGGGGTGTCGGTCCCGCGTCGGTGGTGGCGGTCGGGCGGCCGGTCCTCCGCGAAGGTGCCCGGTGCCGAGCAGCGCGGCGAGCTGGGGGAGGGCCGCGCCCGGTCGTCGCGTTCCCCGTCGACCCGCCGACGCCGCGGAGGGAGGGTAACGGGCCCGGGGGGGGGGGGGGTTTGGGGGAGCGCGGGGGTGTGA
>NZ_JAIUJZ010000270.1:0-8988 GCF_020176775.1 Saccharopolyspora sp. 6M | reverse complement strand
CGCTGGACGCGGCGCTGTCCGCGCCGTCCGGGCTCGGCGTCGTCGTCGACGAGGACGGCGGGTACGTCGGCGTCGTCGGGGGCCCGCCCCGGGGGGGGGGGGGGGGGGGGGGGGGGGGGGGGGGGGGCGGGGGGGGGGGGGGGCGCCCCCCCCCCCCCCGGCCCCCCCCCCCCCCGGGGGGGGCCCTTTTCCCGCGGGGTGAGTGACGGGATTCGAACCCGCGACTCCTGGGACCACAACCCAGTGCTCTACCTACTGAGCTACACCCACCGCAGCTTCCGGCCAGCCGGTGTTCTCGGCTTTCCGGAGCAACACGAATATCCTAGCGTGCGCTGCGGAGCGGGCTGCGACCGGGCTCCCGGCCGCGCATCACCGCTGGTCGGGGCTGCGGCCGGTGCCCGCGGGGCCGCGCCCGTCCAGCAGGTCCGCGGCGACGGCCTGGGCCTGCTCGGTGGTCGGTCCCGGCTCGGCCACGAACGCCGTCCGGCGGTAGTACGCGAGTTCCCTGATGGACTCCCGCACGTCGGCGAGCGCGCGGTGCGCGAGGCCCTTCTCCGGCTGCGCGTAGTAGATCCGCGGGAACCAGCGCCTGCACAGCTCCTTGATGGAGGACACGTCCACCATGCGGTAGTGCAGGTGCGCGTCCAGCGCGGGCATGTCGCGGGCGATGAACCCGCGGTCGGTGGCGATGGAGTTGCCCGCCAGCGGTGCCGAGACGGTGTCCGGCACGTGCTCGCGGATGTAGTCCAGGACGCGTTGTTCGGCCTCGGCCGTGGTGACCGCGGAGCGCCGCACCTCCTCGGTCAGCCCGGAACGCGCGTGCATCTCCCGCACCACGTCGGGCATCGCCGACAGCGCCTCGTCCGGGGCGTGGATCACGATGTCCACGCCCTCGCCGAGGATGTTGAGGTCGGCATCGGTGACCAGGGCGGCGATCTCGATCAGGGCGTCCGAACCCAGGTCGAGACCGGTCATTTCACAGTCGATCCACACTAGACGGTCGTTCACCTCACCGAGCCTAACGCGGTGCGACCGGGCGCCGGGATCGCACCGGCGCCGCGGAGATCACCGTTCGGTATCGGCGGAACCCTCGCGCAGCCGCGCGGGCACGACCTTGCCGGTGGCGTTGCGCGGCAGTTCCGGCAGGAAGACGACGTCGCGGGGCAGCGCGAAACCGGGCAGCGCGGGCCGGACCCGTTCCCGCACGGCCTCGGCGTCCAGCTCGGCGCCGTCGACGAGCACCACGTACGCGGCGAGGCGCTGGCCGAACTCGGCGTCGTCCACGCCGATCACGGCGACCTCGGAGACCTCCGGCAGGGTGGCGATCGCGTCCTCGGTCTCCTTCGGGTACACGTTCTCGCCGCCCGAGACGATCATGTCGTCCTCGCGCCCCACCACCTGCAGCCGGCCGGCCTCGTCGATGCGGCCCAGGTCACCGGTGGCGAGCATGCCGTCCCGGACCTCCTTGCCGCCGCCGCCGGTGTAGCCCTCGAAGAGCATGTCGTTGCGCACGAAGATCCGCCCGGTCTCGCCGTCGGGCACCTGCGCGCCCCGCTCGTCGAGGATCTTCACGCTGGTGCCGCGCGGCGGGCGGCCCGCTGTGCCGGGCGCTTCGGCGAGTTCGCGCGGGGTGGCGATGCTCACCCAGGACGCTTCGGTGGAGCCGTAGAAGTTGTAGAGGACCTCGCCGAACACCCGCTGGAACCGGGTGGCGAGGTCGGCGGGCAGCGCCGAACCGCTGGCGGCCACGATCCGCAGCGAGGAGGTGTCGTAGGGCTCGATCGCCTCCCGCGGCAGGTCCAGGATGCGCTGCAGCATCACCGGAACCACGAACAGCGCGGTGGCGCGGTGCCGCTGCACGGCGGCGAGCGCCTGCTGCGGTTCGAACTTGCGGCGCAGCACGAGGGTGGCGCCGATGGCCGAGCCGAGCTGGAACGCGGCGAGCCCCCAGGTGTGGAAGATCGGCGCCGCCAGCATGATCCGCTCACCGGCGCGCAGCGGCATCCGCGACATGATCGTGGCGGCGGGCCCGACCCCGGGCGGCGCGGGCCTGCGGGCGCCCTTCGGCGTGCCGGTGGTGCCGGAGGTGAGCACGATGACCCGCGCGTGCCGGGGACGGCGCGGGAGGGTGCCGGTGGCGGAGCTGCCGATGAGGTGCTCCAGGGTGGCCTTGCGAGTGGTGCCCTCGGTCCAGGCGAGCACCACGTCCAGTTCCAGGTCGGGCAGCGCCTCGACGAATTCGACGTCGGCGATCAGCAGGTCGGCCCGCTGCTCGTCGAGCACGGTGCGCATCTGGTGCGGGCGCAGGCCGGTGTTGAGCAGCACCACGTCGGAGCCGATCTTGCCGCAGGCCACGATGGTCTCGACGAGCCCGTGGTGGTTGCGGCACAGCACCGCGACCCGGCTGGTGTCCCGGATGCCGCGGGCGCGCAGCCCGCGGGCGAGGCGGGTGGTGCGCTGCTCCAGTTCGAGGAAGCTCAGCGCGCCGCGCTCGTCGATCACGGCGGGCCGGTCGGGATGCCGGATCGCGGCGACGGCGTAGCCGAGCGCGGGGGTGACGCCCCAGCGCCGCCAGGCGAAGACGATGCGCAGCAGCTTGTCCGGGCGCATCGGGCGGACGACGCCCTGCCTGATCAGCAGCCACAGCGTCTGCAGCGTCGGGGCCAGCCGGTCCGCCCCGGCCTGGACGGCCGCCTTCGCCGCTTCGCCTCGTGTCCGTCCCGCCGGCCGTCGCCACATCGCCACGCGTCTCCTCCGATTTAGCTACTCATCGGTAGATAATGCCTCGGGGGGCGACGCGGGGGAAGGGTTCACCGGTCCGAAATGGTGTGTTCCGGTGCCGCCGCGGCCACCACGGCCTCCCGGATCGCGGCCCGCAGGCGACCCGCCTCCAATGGTGCCAGCACCGCCGTCTCCCCGGGCGGAGCGACGACCACGACGTTGCCCTGGTTCACGTACACCGCCATGTTCCGCCGCCTGCCCGCCACATCGCGGCAGCTCACCTGCCACTTCTCGTCGTCAGCCACGTGGCCTCCCTCCCTGGGGGAACGCTCGTCCGGTGCGTCCTCCACTGGTAAGACGACTCAGGATCACGGACGTGACGGGTGTTCGCCTGATTAATCTTGGAATTCCACCGGCTCGTGCCCGCGGGGTTCCACCACCGGGTGAGCGCTGCTGGGAGACTGCGATCATGGCTGGATACGACGGGATGCTGTGGCGCACCCTGCACCGCGTGCTGCTGGTCCTCGCGGTCGGCGTGCTGGGCCTGCTGCTCGGCCTCGGGCACGAGCCGAGCCGGGCCGACTCGCTGTTCGGCGTGCTCGTCGTGGCGCTCGTGGCGCTACCGGTGTGGATCACGTTCCAGCGGATGACGCCGGTCGCCCGCGGGAACCTGCGGGCGCTGCCGCGGCACCGGCCGCTGATGACCGCGATGATCGGGCTGCTGGGCCTGGTGGCGCTGTTCGTGCTCGGCTGGACGATCGCCAACGCGCTGTTCCCCGGCACGCTCGCCCCGCTCGCGCTGGCGCTGGTCGGCGTGGTGCTGGCGGCGTTGGTCGCGCTGCTGAACCGGGTGCTGTGACATCGCTTCCCCGCGGCCCCGGACGCCGGGGCCGCGCGAGGAAGCGGCAGGTCAGACCGGGCGGACCGTCAGCGCGCCCGGCTCGGCGGTGAACGTCAGCGCGCCCTCGAAGTCGGCGATGGGCAGCTCGTCGCGCACCAGGCGGTGCGGCGCGTCAGCCGTCTCCACCCGCACTTCGGTGGCGGCGAAGGTCTGCTCGGCGAAGTCCGGGCCCGCGAGCCGGACCTCCAGCCGCTGCTCCCGCAGGGTGACCACCGCGGAACCGCCGGGCACCGAGATCGGCTCGCCGTCGGCGGTGACGATCAGGCTGCCCTGGCCCTCGGTCTCCGGGCGCACCGCCACGTGCGAGAGGGCGACGTCGCGCCGGTCCTCGGCGGCGGTGACGCCGATGACGTCCCGCGAGTCCTGCCCGGCCTCCTCGTCGCCGCGCACCGCCAGCAGCGGGGCGCGCAGCTTCGCGGCCAGCCGGTACGGCTGCCAGGAACCGGCGCCGATCAGGTTCACCACCGACGTGATCTCGCTGTCCGCGAGCAGCCGCTCGCTGCCCACGGCCGGGGTGATCTCGATGGCCGCCACCCCGCGCTCCTCCAGCAGGTCGCGCAGCGCCTTGGCGCGCAGCCTGCTGTTGCGGTCGAACCCGCGGGTGATGGCGACGGCTCCGGACGTCCCGCCCTGCGCTGCGGCGTCGGCGAGACCGGCCAGCGGAGCCCATACCTCCGCCGGATCCGGCCGGGCGGAGCGGCGGGAACGGGCGGTCTGGGGGGCGTCGGCAGTGGTGTCCATTGCGTCAACTTTAATCCGCCACGCAGGGTCGCCTCACTAGGCGATCAGCCCTGAGCGGTGTGACTTCCCTCGCCCTAGGCGTCCCAGGTGGTGACCACGAGATCGCCGTCACGCGCGAGCTGTTCGTCGACCGCCTGCTCGCACTCCGCGCAACGCTCCGTGATGCGGCGGCTCGACGGTTCCTTGGTGGCGGGCCACGTCTCGTGCGGGAGCTTGATCGTCGCATCGCACAGGGTCTGCACCGGATCACCGGCCGGTCTGGCGCCCGGGCGCACCGTGATCGCGTGCCGGACCCGCTTGCCCGCTCCGACGATCCACCACACGTGCTCTTGATCGGGGAACATTGCCGTCCCACCCCCATACCTGTCAGGACGACCCGCGGGCGCGCAGTTCGTCCGGCTTCGGTCCACTGGCCGGATCTCGAACTCTAGACGGAACGATCAGCGCGCACGTTGCATTCGCGTGGCGGGGGCGACCGGCGGCTGCGCTGCTCCGATCGTGTGAGAGCGGCTGTTCGGCGGAGCGGTCTCGACTCGCCGCTGACCCGGTGCTGGGCCGCTCGAACCAGGGCGCCGGGCGCGGAACCCGCTTGTGGTGAGAAGGATCACCGCCCATGCTGGGCGCGTCGAGCGAGCGGAACCCGGAGGCGCACCCCGTGACGGACCTGCACTTCCCGCGTCCGCACGACGATCCGCGGGAGCCCGGTTCCCTCGCCCGCTGGCTGGTCCCCGACGGCGCCCGGGTGCGCAGCGGAGCCCCGGTGACCGAGGTGGTGACCGACGGCGCCCCGCGCACGGTGCGCGCCCCGGCGAGCGGAACGCTGTGGCGGCAGGGCAGGGCGGGGGAGCGGTTCACCGCGGGCGCGATCATCGGCCTCGTCGAGTGAGTCCGCAGCTTGACGCCCGTTGCTAGGTTGGGGCCAGTGACGCGGGGTGCCCGGACGGCCGGGCTGAGAGCAGACCCGTCGAACCTGACCTAGTTCGTGCTAGCGGAGGGACGTCACCGACGTGACCACTCGTGCTGCCCTGCCCGGATCCGACCGGGTCCCGAACGTGCTCTCGATCGCGGGGACCGATCCCAGCGGCGGAGCCGGCATCCAAGCGGACCTGAAGGCCTTCTCCGCGAACGGCGCCTACGGCATGTCCGCGGTGACCGCGCTGGTCGCGCAGACCACCACCGGTGTCGCCGAGGTCCGCGAGGTACCGCCGGAGTTCGTCACCGCCCAGCTCACGACGCTGCTCGACGACGTCCGGGTGGACGCGGTGAAGATCGGGATGCTGGCGAACGCCGAGGTGATCCGCGCGGTCGTCGCCGTGCTGGACCGCTACGCCCCGCCGCACGTGGTGCTGGACCCGGTGATGGTCGCGAAGAGCGGCCACCGGCTGCTCGCCGACGAAGCGGTCGCGGTGCTGCGCGACGAGCTGCTGCCGCGCGTCGACCTGATCACCCCGAACCTGCCGGAAGCGGCGGACCTGCTGGGCGAGCCGGAGATCACCGGCTTGGCCGAGATGGCCGCGCAGGCGCAGCGGCTCGCCGACCTGGGCGCGAAGCAGGTGCTGCTCAAGGGCGGGCACCTGCGCGCGGAACCCGCCAGCGCCGACCTGTTCCGCGGCGACGGCGAGGTGCGGTGGCTGCGCAGCGAGCGGATCGACACCGCGAACGACCACGGCACCGGCTGCACGCTGTCCGCGGCGATCGCGGCGCTGCGTCCCCGCAGGCCCGACTGGGCGACCGCCGTGCGGGACGGCAAGGACTACCTGACCGGGGCGCTGCGGGCCGCGGAGCGCCTCGACGTGGGCCGCGGGCACGGGCCCGTGCACCACTTCCACCGCTGGTGGTGAGATCGGAAGGACGAAGGTCATGAGCAGGTTGCCCGATCCGCCCGCGGGCGGTTTCTGCGCCCGCGCCTGGGAACGCACCGCCGAGCTGCAGCGGGCCGTGGTGGCGCACCCGTTCAACGCGGCGCTCACCGACGGCACCCTCGACCGGGAGCGGTTCGCGTTCTATTTCGTGCAGGACGCCCGCTACCTGATCGCGTTCGCGCAGGCGCTGTCGGCGGCCGCGACCCGGTCCGAGGATCCGGCGGACGCGGCGTTCCTCGCGGGGGCCGCGCGGGGCGCGCTGGTGGAGGAGCGCCGGTTGCACGCGGGCTACGTCGAGGAGTTCGGGCTCTCCGCGGACGACCTGGCGGGGGTGGCGACCTCGCCGTCGTGCACCGCCTACACCTCGTTCCTGCGGGCGAGCGCGCTGGTCGACCCCTACCCGGTGCTGCTGGCGGCGGTGCTGCCGTGCTTCTGGGTGTACCAGCACGTGGGCAGTGAGATCCTCGCCGCCGTCGGCGACGTGTCGGCGCACCCGTACCGGCGGTGGATCGAGACCTACGCCGACGAGGAGTTCGCCGAAGCGGTGCTGGCGGCCCGCGAGCTCACCGACCGGGCGGCCGCGGCCGCCGACGAGCCGGTGCGGGAGCGGATGCTGGCCGCGTTCGCGCGTGCCACCGAGTACGAGTGGATGTTCTGGGACGGCGCGTGGCGCCTGGAGCGGTGGCCGACGGCGCAGTGGCTCCCGGCGTGAGAAGTCGTTGCGGCGGCACGGTTTCCGCGCTGCGGCGAATACCCGGACCCGATCACCCTCCGCGACGTGCCCTGCGGCGCGGCGGGGGCGGTGACGCGGGTGGTCAGCCGCGGTGCGGGCGCTCGCGGGAAGCGTGATCAGGAGCACTTTCGAGCGGTGTTAACGAACACCCTCAGCCACGACGATGAGGCTCACGACACGTTCGTTCGGCGTGTTCGGTCGTGGGAGGTCCGCCTCCCACCGCGCGGGGTTCGGTGGCCTTGAGTACGGGGACTTCAATTCTGATCATGCTGGCGGGGATGCTGGTGCCGGTGCTGGCCGCAGCCCCCTTCTACATCGCCGACCGCCGGGCGGACGCCGAGTCCGCCCAGGCGGAAACGGAGCCTGAAAAATCGTCCGCGGACATCCACGTGCTGCGGCCCCGAGCCGAGGGCACCTGCGAGACCGGGCAGGCGGCGGCCTGAGCGCGCCGCCGCCCGGCCCGGCGGCTCAGTCCCCGTAGATGGACCAGGCGAGCTTCGACTTGGCCTCCTGCAGCGCGTCCAGCGTCGACCGCTCGTAGCCGCCTTCCCGCGGCTGCGGCGGCACCTGGAGGCCCTCGCTGAGGCCCCAGCCGGAGCCGCGCTGGATCAGCGACCGGTGCTTGTTCGTGTAGTACCCGGAGTTGATCGACACGGCGACGCCGTGCGCCCCGGCGGCCGCGGCCATCAGGTGCATGTGGAACCGGGTCGACAGCCAGCGCTGGCCGGCGGCGGCGGGCAGCCCGTGGTCCATGATCTCGGAGAACGGGTAGAAGCGGGCGCCGGGCAGGTCGTGCTCGACGAGGGCGAACACCTCGCGGTCCACCCGCGGGATGCCTTCGATGACGCCGACCTGCTCGGGCCGCACGTCCCAGGCGCGCAGCGTGTCGAGCAGGAACCCGGCCAGCGCGGGCACCGTGACGTCCAGCAGGTCCGACTGCAGGCAGATCATCACGTCCCGCAGGTCGTCGGTGCGGTACAGCTCCGGGGCGATGCCGAAGAACATGTCGTCGCCGGTGGCGGTGAGCTGGCCCGCGGAGTCGAGCAGCTCGGCCGACGGCTCGTCGCGCACGTCGATCAGCTCGAACTGCGAGGCGAGGTTGCGCACCAGCGGGCGCGCCTCCTCCGGCGTCGGCCACAGGCCCTGCCCGGTCATCACGGCCCGCCCGCCGGAGCGGCGCACCGCGGCGACCGCGCCCGCCAGCAGCCCGTAGTGCCGCGGCCAGATCGAGTTGATGAACCCGCCGCCGATGATGTGCACCAGGTCGGCGCGCGCGGCGAGCTCGATCCCGGCCAGCCAGTGCGGCGCCAACCCCGGGTTGATCATGGCGTGCTGCACGAACGACGCCACCTCCCACGGCTCGTCGGAGGGCGCCGACCAGCACAGCCGCCACAGCGTGTCGGTGAACCGGACGTGCGGGTGCAGGTGGCCGAGCAGCACCTCGCTGGGGCCGGGGTTGGGGCAGTCGAGCCACACCTCGCTGTCGGGGGCGACTCTGGCCAGGTACTTCAGCCAGGTCGCGGCGATCAGCTCGTCGCCGTAGTTCGGGTTCCCGGTCGTGGCGACCAGGTACAGCGTGGGGTGCGTTGCGGGACTCGACACTGGGTTCTCCACCGTTCGGGTTCGCGGCTGGGCGCGGTAGGCGCCGAACCTAACAACCCGGCGCGGTGGGTCCCGCTCGGAGGCATCCGGGGCGGCCGCGCGGGGGCGCGTTCGGCCGCAGGGTCCTGCTCCGGTCGGCAGTCTCCCGGAGTGGCGCGCACGAAGAAGCGGGGGGGGGGCCGGGGCCCCGCCCCCCCCCCCCCCCCCCCCCCCCCCCCGCTGCTCGTCGGGTCAGTTGTGGTCGTGGAGCTGGGTGCGGAGCCGGTCGATGCGGTCGCGGGTGCGGCGGAACTTCGCCTCGTACTGCTCGGCGAACAGCGCCGTCGGCAGCGTCGAGACGGTGACGCCGAGTTCGCCACCGTGCGCGGGCTGGTCCGGGACGGGCTCGTCGGCGCGGTCGGCCGCCGTCTCCTGGCGGGGGATGGGGT
>NZ_JAIUJZ010000269.1:0-1963 GCF_020176775.1 Saccharopolyspora sp. 6M | reverse complement strand
GGTGTCGGGGGCGGGGTCCTGGGTGCTGCACGCGGCACCGGACAGGGCGAGCAGCGCCACCGCCGTCACGGCGCAGGTGCGCTCGATCACGCTCAGCATCAGTTCGCACGTTAGTGCAGTTTTCGGCCGATGTGGATACTCAAAGTCACTTGTTGATCTCCACGTTATTACCTGGAAGGGTGGCGCGAACATTCGACCGGCAACGTAACGTGTTCAGTTGTCCGGATTCGCCGACGTCGGGGAGGCGAAAGCTGTGACCGAACCTGCGCCCGAAGGGGCCCCAGGGCCAACGAAACCCAGCCGTGACAACGGAATCGGCGGCATCCCGCAGTGGGCCGTCGTCGCCGTCGCCGTCATCGTGCTGCTGATCGCGGGGTACGTGCTGCTCCGCATGCTGTCCACAGAGGACGTGCGGGTCGACGGGCTGCCGTCGCACCCGGTCCGCGCCGAGGCGACGGCCGATGGATCCATTCAGATCCGTTCCGAGGGCGGCGGTTCCACCGTTCTGCTCGACGGGAAGCCCGTGCCCACCACGCCCCAGGACGGTGCGGTGGCCGTGCACGCGGCCGCCGTGCCCGACGGCTCCCACGTGCTGGAAGTCGTCACGCCCAGGGCGATCTCCTGGCTCGGCTCCGCCAGCACCACGCAGGAGTTCACAGTGGACAGCGCGCCACCGGAGCTCCAGGTCGAGGATTCGCTGCGGCCCGAGAAGCTCGGCGAACCCGTCACCGTCACCGGCAAGGCCGCGGGCGCCGACCAGGTGACCGTCGCGGGCGAGCCGGTCCGGCCCGGGCCGGACGGCGCGTTCTCCGCCGTCGTCGACCGGCCGGAACGGGAGGTCCAGGTCGTGGCCACCGACCTCGCGGGCAACCGCGCGGAGCGCACCATGACCGTGCACATCAAGCACCCGGGCATGCGCGCCGTGCACATGACCGGGCTCGCCTGGACCAGCGACTCGCTGCGCGAACCCGTGCTCGAACTCGCCAGGCAGGGCCGCATCGACACCGTCGAGCTCGACATCAAGGACGAAAGCGGCGAGATCCCCTACGATTCCGCGCTGCCCGAGGCCAACCGCATCGGCGCCGTGAAGAACTACTACGACGCCCGCGAAGCCCTCGACCAGCTGCACGGCATGGGCGTGCGCGTCGTCGGCCGGCTCGTCGCCTTCAAGGACCCGGTGCTCGGCGAGGCGTCCTGGCGCGAAGGCCACCGGGAACGGGTCGTGCAGACCGCGGACGGCCAGCCGTGGAGCAGCGGGTACGGCGACTTCGCGTTCACCAACTTCGCCGACCCGGCGGTGCGGCAGTACAACATCGACCTCGCCGCCGAAGCCGCGTCGCTCGGGTTCGACGACGTCCTCTACGACTACGTGCGCAGGCCGGACGGCGGCATCGAGAAGATGCGCTTCGCCGGGCTGCGCACCACGCCGGAGCAGGGCATCGCGGACTTCCTCCGCGACACCCAGACGGCGGTCCGCTCGAAGGGGGCGCTGCTCGGGGCGTCGGTGTTCGGCATCGCCGTGGACCGGCCCACCCAGATCGCCCAGGACATCCCGCGGATGGCGAAGTACGTGGACTACATCGCACCGATGGTCTACCCGTCGCACTGGGGGCCGGGCGAGTTCGGCGTCGACGATCCGAACACCCAGCCCTACGAGATCGTGCAGCGCTCGCTCGCCGAGTTCGCCAAGGCGGTCGAGGGCACCGACGTGCAGATCATCCCGTGGCTGCAGGACTTCAGCCTCGGCGCCAGCTACGGGCCCGCCGAGGTGGGCGCGCAGATCAAGGCCGCGCGGGACGACGGCATGCCCTCGTACCTGCTGTGGGCGCCGAACTGCCGCTACCACGGGGAGGCGCTGGTCCCGCAGCAGCCGTAGCCGCACCCGCGGTCGTGGCGGAGTGAACGGACCGTTCGTCCAGTCCCGTTGGTCGAACGGTCCGTTGACTCGTGTCGGTGTGGGGTG
>NZ_JAIUJZ010000268.1:0-7331 GCF_020176775.1 Saccharopolyspora sp. 6M | reverse complement strand
GGTGAACGGACTGTTCGTCCGATCTCGTTGGTCGAACGGTCCGTTGACTCGTGTCGGTGTGGGGTGAACGGACTGTTCGTCCGATCTCGTTGGTCGAACGGTCCGTTGACTCGTGTCGGTGTGGGGTGAACGGACTGTTCGTCCCATCTGGTTGGTCGAACGGTCCGTTGACTCCGATCGCGCCGGTGTTGATCTCGGTCCGCCAACGATGCCCCGTTCGTGTTGTCGAGGTGGCCGTCGCTCGGCACAGTGACGGGCACTCGGAGATCGGAGGCACACGATGGTGCGAGCACGACCCGTTCGGATCACCCTCGCGGCGGTCACCTCCTGCGCGCTGATCACTCCGATGGCGCACGCCGCCCCCGTCCCGCCGCCCAAGGCGCCGGAGGCGATCGGCTACGGCGGCGCCGTCTCCAGCGTCGATCCGGACGCCACCCGCGCCGGCATCGAGGTCCTCCGGGCGGGCGGCACCGCGGCCGACGCCGCCGTCGCGGTCGCCGCGGCGCTCGGCGTCACCGAGCCCTACTCGGCGGGCATCGGGGGCGGCGGCTACTTCGTGCACTACGACGCGGGCACCGGCGAGGTCTCCACCCTCGACGGCCGCGAGACCGCGCCCGCCTCCGCGCACCCCGAGATGTTCCTGGAGGACGGCGAGCCGATCCCCGCCGCGGAGGCCATCACCAGCGGACTCGGCGTCGGCGTGCCCGGCACCCCCGCCACCTGGGAGCAGGCGCTGCGGCGGTGGGGGAACGAGGACCTGGGCGAGGTGCTGCGCCCCGCCGAACGCCTCGCCCGGGACGGCTTCGTCGTCGACGACACCTTCCGGGAGCAGACCGCCGCCAACCAGGAGCGCTTCAGCGCGTTCCCCGCGACTCGGGACCTGTTCCTGCCCGGCGGTGCGCCGCCCGCCACCGGCAGCACGTTCCGCAACCCGGACCTCGCCGCGACCTACCGCACCCTCGCCGCCGAGGGCCTCGACCCGCTGTACCGCGGTGAGATCGGCGCCGACGTGGTCGAAGCCGTGCGGAACCCGCCGGTCGACCCGGCGGCCGGGCGCACCGTGCGGCCCGGCGGCATGACCGCCGACGACCTGCGCGATTACCGGATCGAGGAGCGCGACCCGACGCACGTGACCTACCGGGGGCTCGACGTGTACGGGATGCCGCCGTCGGCCTCCGGCGGCACCACCGTCGGCGAGGCGCTGAACATCCTCGAAGGCACCGACCTGGGCGCGCTGGACGAGGCGCAGTACCTGCACCGCTTCCTGGAGGCGAGCAAGCTCGGCTTCGCCGACCGGAACCGCTGGGTCGCCGATCCCGCGTTCGGCGACGTGCCCACCGCGGAGCTCACCGGCCAGGAGTTCGCCGACTCCCGCGCCTGCCTGATCACCCCGGACGCGGTCCTGCCCGCCCCGGTCGCCGCCGCCGACCCGGGCGAGCCCGCGCCCTGCGCGCCCCGACCGCCCGAACGCGGCGGCACCCCCTACGAGGGCCCGAACACCACGCACCTCACCGTCGCCGACGCCCGCGGGGACGTGGTGTCCTACACGCTGACCATCGAGCAGACCGGCGGCAGCGGCATCACCGTGCCCGGGCGCGGGTTCCTGCTCAACAACGAGCTCACCGACTTCTCGTCCACCCCGGCCGTGCCCGGCGAACCCGACCCGAACCTGCCGGAACCCGGCAAGCGGCCGCGCAGCTCCATCAGCCCCACCGTGGTGCTGCGCGACGGGGAACCGGTGCTGGCGGTGGGCAGCCCCGGCGGCGCCACCATCATCACCACGGTGCTGCAGGTGCTGACCGGGCGCATCGACCGCGGCCTGCCGCTGGTGGAGGCGATCGCCCGGCCGCGCGCCTCGCAGCGCAACGCGCCGAGCACCGAGGCCGAAGCGGCCTTCCTGGCGCTGCCCGAAGCGGAGAAGTTGCGCGCCCTCGGGCACGAGCTCGACCCGTCCGCGGAGATCGGGGCCGCGACCGGTGTGGAACGGCTGCCCGACGGGCGCTGGCTCGCCGCCGCCGAACCGGCGCGCCGCGGCGGGGGAGCGGCCGAGGTGGTGCTGCCCGCCCCCTGACCCGGCCAGGTCGAGCGGGAGCACCGCCGACGCCGCGGCGCGCGGGCCGCCGGTGGGCTCCGGGCGCGGACGTCGCCGGTGCGGCGGTCGCCGCAGGAGGAATCGATCCCGCGGCGAGGAGGCCGCCGCGCGGGACGGCCACGGAGGCGGGGCGGGCGAGGACGAGCGCCCGGTCGGGCGGCGCGAGGGCGACGACTAGACTCGCCGGGTCCCCCCGCCGAGCCCGAACCGGGAGCCCGCGTGACCGTCCAGCCCGTCCGACTCTTCGGCGACCCCGTCCTGCGGACCCGCGCCGACGAGGTCGTGGACTTCGACAAGGAACTGCACGGCCTCGTGCGCGACCTGTGGGACACCATGCACGAGCAGGGCGGGGCCGGGCTGGCCGCGCCGCAGCTCGGCGTCGGGCTGCGCGTGTTCACCTACCGCTGCGACGGCTTCGAGGGCCACCTGATCAACCCGGGCTGGGAGGTCGTCGGCGAGGAGATGCAGGACGGCCCCGAAGGCTGCCTGTCCATCCCCGGCATGCGCTGGGACTGCCTGCGGCACAAGCGCGTCGTCGCCCGCGGCTGGAACATGCACGGCGACCCGGTGGAGATCGAGGGCACGGACCTGCTGGCCCGCTGCATCCAGCACGAGACCGACCACCTGGACGGGGTCCTGTTCGTGGACCGGCTCGACGCCGAGACCCGCAAGCGCGCGCTGCGCGAGATCCGGCAGGCCGACTGGTTCGACGGGCAGGTGCCGGTCGTCAAGGAGAGCCCGCACCCGCTGTTCGGGAAGCGCTGAGCATGCGGATCGTCTTCGCCGGGACGCCCGAGCCCGCCGTGCCCGCGCTGCGCGCGCTCCTGGACTCCGAGCGGCACGAGGTCGCCGCCGTGATCACCCGGCCGGACGCCCGCGCGGGCCGCGGCCGCAAGGTGCTGCGCTCCCCGGTGGGCGCGCTCGCCGACGAGCACGGCGTCGAAGTGCTCACCCCCGCCCGCGCCACCGACCCGGACTTCCTGGCACGGCTGGCCGAACTCGAACCGGACTGCTGCCCGGTCGTCGCCTACGGGGCGCTGCTGCGGCAGCAGGCCCTCGACATCCCGCGGCACGGCTGGGTGAACCTGCACTTCTCGCTGCTGCCCGCGTGGCGCGGCGCGGCGCCCGTGCAGTCCGCGATCCGGCACGGCGACGAGATCACCGGTGCCGCCACCTTCCACCTGGTCCCCGAGCTGGACGCCGGGCCGGTGTACGGCGTGGTCACCGAAGCGGTGCGCGACACCGACACGGCGGGCGCGCTGCTGGACCGGCTGTCGATCTCCGGCGCCGACCTGCTGGTCGCCACCCTCGACGGCATCGAGGACGGCACCCTGCGGGCCAGGCCGCAGCCCGCCGAAGGCGTCAGCTACGCGCCGAAGGTCACCCCGGAGGACGCCAAGGCCGACTTCGCCGCGCCCGCGCTCGCCGTGGACCGCCTGATCCGCTCCGTGACCCCCGACCCGGGGGCGTGGGCCTGGTTCCGCGACGAGCGGTTCAAGCTCGGGCCCGTCACCCGCACCGAGGAGACCGGGCTCGCACCCGGCGAGATCGACGTGCAGCGCCGCCGGGTGCTCGTCGGCACCGCCACCGAAGCGGTGCAGCTCGGCGAAGTGCAAGCCCAGGGCAAGAAGCGGATGGCGGCCACCGACTGGGCGCGCGGAACCCGCATCGAGCAAGGAGAACGCCTGCAGTGAACGACGACCGCCCCCGCCGTCCGTCCCGGCCGCGCGGCAGCCGCCCGCCGCAGCGCGGCAAGAACCCGGCTCGGCCGCCGGCGCAGGACCCGGCGCGGATGGCCGCGCTGGACACGCTGCGCGCCGTGCGCGAACGCGACGCCTACGCGAACCTGACGCTGCCCGGCCTGCTGCGGCAGCGCAAGATCAGCGGGCGGGACGCGGGCCTGGCCACCGAGCTCGCCTACGGCGCCTG
Source organism: Saccharopolyspora sp. 6M (assembly GCF_020176775.1). Taxonomy (NCBI): domain Bacteria; kingdom Bacillati; phylum Actinomycetota; class Actinomycetes; order Pseudonocardiales; family Pseudonocardiaceae; genus Saccharopolyspora; species Saccharopolyspora sp. 6M. The sequence goes on along the minus strand of NZ_JAIUJZ010000268.1, from coordinate 3,310 downwards.
CCGGGCCAGGGGACTGCTCGACGCGGTGATCGCCGACTGCAGCGGCCGCGAGGTGTCCGAAGTGGACCCGATCACGCTGGACGCGCTGCGGCTCGGCGTGTACCAGTTGCTGCGCACCAGGATTCCGGCCCACGCCGCCGTGTCCTCCACAGTGGACATCGTGCGCGGTGAGGTCGGTTCGAAGCTCGCCGGATTCGCCAACGCCGTGATGCGCCGCGCGGGCGAACGCGACGAACAGCAGTGGATCGAACGGCTCGCCCCCGACCGCGCCACCGACCCCGTCGGCCACCTCGCGCTGCGCCACGCGCACCCGCGCTGGATCGCGCAGGCCTTCGCCGACGCGCTCGGCGACACCGGCGACGAACTCGCCGCCGCGCTCGCCGCCGACGACGCCCGGCCCGCCGTGCACCTCGTCGCCCGGCCCGGCGAGATCAGCGCCGAAGAGCTCGCCGCCATCACCGGCGGCGACGAAGCGCCCTACTCGCCCTACGGCGTGCACCTCGAAGCGGGCGCCGGCGACCCCGGCGACCTCGAACCCGTCCGCGAGGGCTTCGCCGCCGTGCAGGACGAAGGCAGCCAGCTCACCGCGCTCGCCGTCACCCGGCCCGAGGTCACCGGCGGCGACACCCGCTGGCTCGACCTGTGCGCCGGACCCGGCGGCAAGGCCGGGCTGCTCGGCGCCCTCATCACCCTCGACGGCGGCACCCTCGACGCCGTCGAGCAGTCCGAGCACCGCGCCGAACTCATCCGCAAGGTCACCCGCGACCTCGCCGTCACCGTGCACGTCACCGACGGCCGCGAACCCGGGCTCGAACCCGGCTACGACCGGGTGCTCGTCGACGCGCCCTGCACCGGGCTCGGCGCGCTGCGCCGCCGACCCGAAGCGCGCTGGCGGCGGCAGCCGTCCGACGTCGCCGAACTCGCCAAGCTGCAGCGCTCGCTGCTGCTGTCCGCCGTCGGCCTCGCCCGCTCCGGCGCCGTCGTGGCCTACGTCGTGTGCTCCCCGCACCTGTCCGAGACCGAGGGCGTCATCTCCGACGTGGTCCGGCGCAGCGGGGCGGAACTCCTCGACGCGCGCGAGGCGTTCCCCGGCGTGCCCGACCTCGGGGACGGGCCGACCGTCCAGCTGTGGCCCCACAAACACGGCACCGACGCGATGTTCTGCGCGTTGCTGCGGGTGTCCTGACGTACTCCTGCTGCTCGGGGAGTGGGTGGGGAACCTCAGCGGTTCCCTCGCTGCGGGATCTTTTTCACAGGTGGCTCCGCCACATGCGAAAAAGCTGTCCTCGCGAGGGAACCGCTGAGAACCCGCTGGTGGTCCCGTTGCTCAGGTGGTCGCCAGGTCAGCAGCTTCGCCGCTGGGAGGATCAACTGATCAACTGATTCTGCGGCCCTCAGGCCGCTTCGCGGTGGGCGGTCGGGCGGAGGTGCGGTGGGCCTTGCGGGGCTCGGGGAGTGCTGGAGGTGTCGTCCGCCGCGGGCGGGCCGTCCGCTGCGGTGCGGTCCGCGTCCGCCGGGCCACCGCCGCCGGTGCGGTGCACCGCGAACAGCAGGCCCAGGCCGACCAGCAGCAGCGCGTGCGAGGCCACCCGCTCCACCGTCGCCGCCCCGATCACCAGGTCGTGCACCGAGAAACCGGCCAGCGCCGCCACGAACGCGCTCAGCACCGGCAGCACCCCCGCCGCCGTGCGATCGTGCCACGCCGCCCACAGCAACCCCACGCCCAGCGCCAGGTTCCAGGCGGTGCTCTCGTTGAACAGGTGCGCCGCCATGCCCGGCCCGCCGTGCGCCGCGTGCCCGTGCATGCCGATCAGCCCCGACAGCTGACCGAGCGCGAGCAGGATCTGCGCCACCGCGGTCAGCGCCAACGCCCCGCGCAGCACCCCGCGCGTGCGGCGCGGACGTTCCGCCGCCGCCAGCACCGCCCCCGCCAAGTCCGGGGTGGGCGCCACCGCCCGCACCCGCAGGTTCCGGGTCAGCGCCCCCGCCTCGGCCTGGAAGGCCCGGCAGGCCGCGCACGTCTCCAGGTGGGCGTCGACCTCGGATTCCGGAGCCTCCGGGAGCTCCCCGTCCAGCAAGGCCGACACCGAGGTCCGGCATCGTTCGCAGTTCACGGTCAGATTGTCGGCCGAGCAGGGGGAGGAGTTCCCGGCGGGGCTTCGACTAGTCTCGACCACCGTGACGCACTCGGAGGCCGAAGACACCCGTGTGACCGAGCTCGCGCTGGCCGCCGGGAAAGGTGACCGCCGCGCCCTCGAAGAACTCGTCCGGGCCACCCAGCGCGACGTCTGGCGGTTCCTCGCGCACCTCGCGGGCGTGCCCGCGGCCGACGACCTCGCGCAGGAGACCTACCTGCGGGCGATGCGGGCCGTGCGCACCTTCCGCGGCTCGTCCTCCGCGCGCACCTGGCTGCTGGCCATCGCGCGCCGCGTCGTCGTCGACCAGATCCGCTCCGAACGCGCCCGGCCGCGCACCGTCACCTCCGATTGGGCGCAGGTGGCCGAGAGCGGTGGCCGCACCGGACGCGGCTTCGAAGAACTCGTCGAAGTCGGCGTGCTGCTCGACGGGCTCGACCCGGACCGGCGGGAAGCGCTCGTGCTCACCCAGGTCCTCGGGCTGACCTACCTGGAGGCCGCCGAGGTCAGCGGCTGCGAGCTCGGCACCGTCCGCTCGCGGGTCGCCCGCGCCCGCGAAGACCTCCTCACCCGCTCCCGCGGGCAGGACACCGGCACCGGCTGAGGGAACATCCCGGGACCGTCCCCGGTTGTGCGGGAAGATCCATCGACCAGCAGCGGAGGACGAGATGCCAGGCACACCGGTAGAGGTGCACCGCACCGGCGAGCACACCTTCACCGCCACCAACGGCCGCGGCGGGCAGGTCACCATCGGCCGCGACGGCGCCCCCGACGCGTTCACCCCCGGTGAGCTGCTGCTCGCCGCCATCGCCGGGTGCTCCGCCGTCACCAGCGAGAACCTGCTGGTGCGCCGCGCGGGTGCGGACGCCGACATCGCGGTGCACGCCGACCGGGACAAGACCGACGCCGACCCGAACAAGTTCTCCGAGGTGCGGGTCCGCTTCGACGTGGACCTGAGCTCCGTCGCCGGCGCCGACCGGGCGAAGCTGCTCGACGCGGTGGAACGCGCCATCGAGCGGTACTGCACCGTCTCCCGCTCGGTCCAGGAGAGCACTCCTATTTCGTTGGAGCTGCCTCGGTGACGGTGGTGGTCGGCTGGCGGAACCTCAGCGCCCTCCTCGCTGCGGGATCGTTTTCACCGGTGGCTCCGCCACAGGAGAAAACGCTGTCCTCGC
>NZ_JAIUJZ010000267.1:0-9454 GCF_020176775.1 Saccharopolyspora sp. 6M | reverse complement strand
CCCCTTCCGGCGTGCTGGGGGGGGGCCCCCGGCCGTTGTGGGTGGGCGGCGCCGGCGGGGGGGGGGGGGGGGTGGGGGGGGGGGGGGGGGGCCCCCCCGCCCCCCCCCCCGCGCGCGGGACCGCGGCGGCGGGAGGCGTCCCGGACCGGTGCGCGGGGGAGGGGTCGCACCGGCCGGGAGGCTCACGATCGAGGGTCGGGCTCCGGGACGAGGAGGTGTGCGGGTGCGCGCGCCGGATCGTCGGCGCAGGCGACCAGCGCCGGTCCGGTCACCCAGATCTCCAGTCCGCCGTCGCAGACCACCTCGCGCACCGTTCTGCCCGCCACGGCACCGGACGCCCCCGCCAGCGCGTCCGCTTTTCCTTCGAACACCCGATCGGGCGTTTTCCGCTGCGACAAAGCCGTTCCTCCGAATAGACGCGGATGCGGTGCGACAGAATCGGATTCGCGCCATTCCGGCGTTCCCGCGATCCCGTCCCGCACAAAGGTGTCCGGTTGCACATCGGGACCACCAGAGCGCCGATCGCGTGATCGAGGAGAACAGCGACGACAGGTAGGTGTTGCATGGTCGCCACCGCAGGTACGCCTCGGGCCAGGGCCCTTTCCGCCGCGCTGCGCGATGCGCGGGAAACGCGCGGAGTGGGCCTCCGGGTGTTAGCGCGGCAACTCGAGATCTCGCACACCCAGATCTCGCACTGGGAGACCGGGCACCGGGTCCCCGGCGTCGAGGTGGTCGCGATGATCCTCGCCGCGCTGCGGGTGTCGCCGGGGGAGCGGGAACGCATCCTCGACCTCGCCCGCAACCTCGGCGAGCCGAGCTGGCTCACCGTCGGGATCTCCGGCATCCCGCAGCAGCTGGCGGGCGCGATCGAGTGCGAACGCGCGGCTTCGGCGATCGTGGAGTGGTCGCCGATGGTCGTGCCGGGCCTGCTGCAAATCCGGGACTACAGCAGGGCGATCCTGGAGAAGGTCGATCTGCCCGCGGCGGACTTCGACACCCGCGTGCTGGTGCGTGCCGGTCGAGGCGACGTGCTGCTGCGGCACGATCCGCCGCGATTCGAGGCGTTGATCAGCGAGGCGGTGGTGCACGAGCCCGTCGGTTCCGCACACGTCATGCAGGCGCAGCTCGCTCACCTCGTGGTGATGGCAGCGAAGTCGAACGTCACCATCCGTGTCGTGCCGCTGCGGGTCGGCTGGCACCCCGGTTGGTCGGGTCCGTTCGTGGTCTACGAGTTCCCCGCCGCCCCGGCCGTCGTCCATTTCGAGCACTACAGTTCCGGCGCGTTCGTGCCGGTCGAACACGATGTCAAGGAATACCGCACCGCCTCGCAGCGCATTCGCGACGTGGCCCTCGGTGCGGCCGACTCGCTAGACTATCTCGCGAAGGCTCTCCGGGAATGGGAGGTACGTCCGTGAGTGGGATCGTGTGGCGGAAGTCGAGCCGTTCCAATCCGAACGGGAATTGTGTCGAGTTGTCGAATCCGCGGGGACTGATCCGGGATTCGAAGGATCCGCGTGGTCCGGTGTTGCGGGTGGATGTGGCGGGTTTCGTGGCTTCGGTCAAGCGCGGCCGCTTCGACCCGAGCTGACACCCCCGGCCGGTGCCGTCGAGCCGTGGTGCGGCCGGCCGGGCCGTGCCGGCCCCGCGACCGTGCCGAGCCCCGTGCCGGTGCCGGGACGCCCGTGTGTGACTCCGGTTCGAGGGTGCCGCCGCGGCACGGTGTTCACTGATCTCCGGATCGTGCGAGCGGGCCGGATCGCGAGCGGAGGAGTGGGCGCCGATGGAACTGCACCGCCCGGCGTGGCGGCCGATCGCGCTCATCGCCGGGGTCGTCGCCCTCGCGCACCTGGGCGTGGCGGCCGTGCCGCGCCGCTGGTTCGACGAGGACCTGGTGGTCGCGATCGGCCGTCACCACCTGGACTGGGGCGCGGTGGACCAGCCGCCGCTCACCCCGCTGCTGGCGCGGCTCGCGGACGCGATCGCTCCGGGGAACCCGGTGGTGCTCGCGGTTCCGGCGGTGCTGGCCACCGCGGCCGCGGTGGTGCTGACCGCGCTGATGGCCCGGGAGCTCGGCGGCGACGCGCGGGCCCAGGTGCTCGCCGCGCTCGGTTCGGCCACCTGCGTGGCCGCCGCCCAGTTCGGGCACTGGCTGACGCCGTACTCGCTGGAACCCGCGCTGTGGGCGGTGCTGTTCCTGTTGCTGCTGCGGTGGATCCGCACCCGGGACGACCGGCTGCTGCTCCTGCTCGGCGTCGCCGCCGGGATCACCGCGCAGACCCGGTTCCAGGTGCTGGCGCTGGGCGTCGCGGTGCTCGTCGCGGTCGCCGTGGCCGGGCCGCACGACCTGCTGCGCCGACCCGCGGCCTGGGCGGGCGTCGCGCTCGCGCTGCTGATCACCGCGCCGACGCTGGCCTGGCAGGCCGCCCACGGCTGGCCGCAGGCCGCGATGGGCGCCGTGGTGGCGGCCGAGAACCAGCTGATCTACGGCGGACGGGTGCTGGTGGTGCTGCATGGGCTCGCGGTGATCGGGCCGCTGGCGCTCGGGCTCGCGGGCTGCGGGCTGGTGGCGCTGGTGCGGGACCGGCGGTGGCGGGAGCACCGGTTCCTCGCGGTGGTGTTCGCCGTGCTGTTCACCGCGTTCGCGCTCGCCGCGGGTCGGCACTACTACCCGTTGCCGCTCTACAGCGCCTTCGTCGCGGTCGGCGCGGTCGCGCTGCAGCACCGCCGCGAGGCGGGACGGCGGCGGGCCGCGTGGCCGGTCGTGCTGCTCAGCGCGGTGCTCGCCGCCGGAGCGCTCGGGTTCACCACGGTCATGGCCGCGCCGAGGTTCGCGGACGCGCTGGTCGCGGCGACCGCCCGCGCCTATCGGGACGTCCCGGCCGCCGAGCTGACCCGCACCGCGCTCGGCGCCGGGCCCTACGTGTACGCGACCTACCTGGACACCGCGGCGCCCGAGCTCGGCCTGCCGCCCGCGGTGAGCACGAACCGCGCCTACGGCTGGTTCGCGCCGCCGCCGGAACGACAGGACCGGATGCTGTTCGTCGGAGACCCCGGCCGGTTGCGCGACCGGTTCGCCGCGGCGAACCGGGTGGCGGTGGTGGACGCGCCGACCACGCTGGGCACCTACGGCGGGATGGTTCCGGAGCGCGCCGAGCTCTGGCTCCTCACCGGCCGCACCGACCCCTGGGCGGAGATCTGGCCGGACCTCCGAACCCTCACCCTCGACCCGCCCTGATCCGAACCGCGGAGCCGCACGACCGGTCCGCCGCCGCGCCCGAGCCGCCCGAGCACGACCACCGCCGCCGCGGACAGCGGTCGGATCGAGCCGGCGCGCTCATCGACGAGGACGGGCCGCGCAGTTGTCGATGCGCCGGTTCGGCGTGCACCACCAGATCGACGGCGAGGAAGCGCTGTCGGCGGGCCGGAGGTGCTGCACTCGCCGTCCGGTTTCGTCCTCGGGCGCGCGCTCCGGAGGGCGAACGAGCACAAACATCCGAAGTGGACTCAGGCGGTTTTCCGCTGTTGCACGGGGATGCCCGGGGCGGCCGGGGCCGTGCGCCACCGCGCCGACCCCGGCTCCCGCGCCACCTCCGCCCTGGCGGTGATACCGACCGGTTCCGCCCCCGGGCTAGCGCGGCCCCGGCGCCACGTCCGAGCGGGTGTTGGAATCCGGCACGTCTCCGGGCAGCACGACCGGGTTCGGCGTCGGGCCGGGGCTCCACAGGCCCCAGTGGTCCTCCTCGTGGGTGTGCGCGGCCGCCGACGCGGGCAGCGCGTCCGGCTCGTACGGGTGCACCGCGTACAGCGAACCCCAGTCGTTGCCCAGGTCGTTGCGCAGGTACGTCGGCAGCTCCGTCATGCTCGTCGCCACGTTGAGGTACCCGAACGGCCCGCCCGCGTCCGGCGCCGACCAGCCCTGCCCGGTGCCGCGCACGTCCCCGCCACCGGAGACCCGGAACCGAGGCAGCTCGGCGATGCCGTGGTGGATCGAGGTCATGTTCAGGCACGGGTGCACCATCGCCGCCGGCCACTCCACGAACGCCGGAGCGTCGCCCACCACGTCCGTCATCCGGGTCAGCCGCGGCGCGCGGGGAGCGCTGACCGCCAGCCAGCCCTCCTCGCCGAGCGCGCGGTCCTCGGCGACGACCCGCACCCGGGTCGCCTCCGCCGGGGCCGCGACGCGGTGGTCCCGCCAGCGCTGCTCGTCGTCCTGCCCGATCGGATCGCGGCGCAGGATCTCGAAGCCCTCCGGGGTGTCCCGCCCGAACTCCACCGACAGCGAGTTCGCGCCCGAGGTGCGCCCGGCGGAGCTCACCACGATCGGCACCTCGCCGCTGGTGGCGCGCTCCGGCAGGTCGTACCAGCCGGTGCGCAGCTTCCCGGTGCTGGTCGGGGAACCGTAGCTGCCCCACACCGGCGCCTGTTCGCTGCCGAAGCGGTACGGCGGCGTCCACAGCGGCTGCCCGGTGTCGATGTTCCGGGTGTCCGGCAGCCCGCCCCGGACGAATCCGGCGTCGCTGCCGCGCAGGTACTCATCCGGGGTCTCGTCCTCGTCGGTCTTCCCGTCCGGGACCGCGCGCCCGGGCTGTGGCGCCGGGGCGAGGACGCCGGACGCCGGATCGGTCTCGGCGTACACCGAGTCGGACAGCCCGCAGCTCGCCCCGGCCAGCTGGCGCACGTTGTCGGTGGCGAGGTTGTAGGTGTCCCAGCGCTCCGGGATCACCTTCGCCAGCGAGGCCAGCTCGGCGAGCATCAGCAGCGCGCACACGATCGACAGCGGTGCCGTGCCCAGCCGCAGCGCCCGCGACCGGTCCTCGGTCGGTGCCGGGGGGTTCCGGTCGTCGAGCTTGAGGTGCTCGCGCAGCGCCACGCCCAGCGCGATCGCCGCGATGATCAGGAACCCGGTGCTGAACTCGTAGCCCTTGATCGACGGCGGCTTGTCGAACCACGGCACGCCCCAGCCGGAGGCGTACCACCAGGCGTTGGTGCCGGTGAACGTGAACGCCAGCACCACCATCAGTCCGCCGAAGAACACCGCGCGGTTGCGCTTCGACCGCAGCACCGTGCTGCTGGTCGCCAGCGCGGTCAGCGCTGCCACGGCACCGCCGACGGCGGCGAGGATGCCGAAGTGGTGGGTGTGCTTGGTCGGCGTGAGCGCCAGCGCGACGAAGTACAGCCCGGCGACGGTGAGCAGACGCCTGGCCGGCCCGAGCGCGGCACCGCGGATCCGGCCCCGCCGCAGCAGCACCACCGCGCACATCGCCAGGCACAGGATCAGCAGCAGCACCGGGAACCGGCGGGTCAGCGAACCGTCCGGGGACATGCCGAACAGCAGCTCGTAGCGGCTCAGCTCCTGGTACCAGGCCTGCGACGGCCCGATCTCGGAGCGCACCGCCGTGGCGTCGGCGACCGTCTGCAACGACTGGTCCCCGAACGAGGCGACCAGCACCACCAGGCCGGCGGCCGCGACCGGGCTCAGCACCGCCACCCAGCCGAACCGCTCCGCGCGGTCCCGCACCAGGTGCAGCAGCGGTTTCGCGGCGGCCAGGAACGGCAGAACCGCGACCATGCCGTGCGGGTTCACCGCCACCGAGAACGCGGCGACGATCAGCCCGAGCGCGGCGGGCGCCAACCGGCGGGTCGCCACCGCGTACTCCACCGCGCACAGCGCCAGCAGCGCGAGCACCACCACGACCGGTTCCGGGCGCAGCCCGTTGTCGTAGGGCAGCCAGCAGGCGAGGAACACCGCGGCCGCGGCCCACCCGGCGGCGCGGCTGCGGCGGACCCGCTGGCCGAGCCGGGGCAGCACGAACCGGCTGATCAGCACCCAGCTCAGCAGGCCCATCAGCAGCGCGGGCACCCGCAGCCACGGCGTCGCCGTGGACACCGACACCCACAGGGACTGCAGCTCGACGAACCAGCCCATCGGCGCGACCGGGCCGGAGAACCACCGGTAGAAGTCGTTGACGTAGCCGAGGTCACCGCTGACCCGGGCCATCGTGAGGAAGTACCCGTCGTCGGAGGTCATCGCCCCGATCAGCCACCACGCCAGCAGCGCGGCGGCCACCGCGGCGTCGCGCCCGGTGGGCTTCCACCGCCCGCGGCCCAGCCGCACGGGCCGCCGCCCGGCGAGCGCGTCGATCCGGTGCAGCGCCCCGAGCGCCCCGGCGCAGCCGAGCACCGCGAGCACCATCGCCGCGATCTTCAACGGGGTGGGGTGGCTGTCGTAGCGGTCGTCCACCTGCGCGGAGAACGACAGCCCCCGCACGTCGTCGACCGCACCGTCCACATCGGAGTAGATCCCGGTCAGCTGCGGCCGGGCGTCGCCGCCGACGCGGGCGAAGGTCTCGTCGCCCACCGAGGCGGTGGTGGCCCGGCCGTCGGAGTGCACCCGCACGGTGCAGTCCCCGGCGGGCAGCGGCGCGGTGCCGAGCTGCTGGCCCTGCGAGATCAGCCGCAGCTGCCCGTCGTGCACGTCCAGCCGCAGACCGGTGAGATCGCCGTACTCGGCCTTCGGCGGGTTGGTGCTCAGCAGCACCGCAGGGTCCGGACTGCGCTCGTCGAGGCCGCGCGCGGTCGCGCACGGGACCTCCAGGTCCAGCCGGATCGGCTGGTACGCCGACAGCGGTGCGGACACCGCCTGGGTCCCCTGCGGGGTCGGCCAGCGCAGCTCGGTGATCTCGAACCGCACGGGCAGGAACGGCACGAGCACCGCCGCGACCGCACCGATCAGGCCGCAGACCACCGCGATCCACCGCAGTGGTCGTTCCCGTGTGGACACCGGGTTCACCTTCCTTCTGCCGGAGACGGGCCGCGCACGGCCGAAGCGGTGAGCGCCGCACAACCGACGAGCACCAGTACCACGATCATCGCGTACCGCAGTCCGAAGTGGTCACCGAGGGAACCGAGCAGCGGCGGCCCGACGAGGAACGCCAGGTAGCCGGCGGTGGCGACCGCGCTGACCCGCGGGGTGGCGTCCCCGCCGCCATCTCCCGCAGCCGAGATCGCCAACGGGAACCCGAGGGCCGCGCCGAGCCCCCACAGCACGACACCGGCGGAGGCGGCGACCGGACTGGCGGTGAAGATCACCAGGACGAGCCCGAGCGCCGCGCACCCCGCGCTCGCGCGCACCACGGCGACCCGCCCGAACCGCACCACCAGGGCGGAACCGGCGAACCGCCCGGTCGTCATCGACGCGGCGAACGCCGCGAACAGGACCGTCCCGGAAGCCGGGTCGAAGCCGTGCGCGTCCACCATCAGCAGCGGCAGCCAGTCGTTCGCCGCGCCCTCGGCCAGCGCCATGCCCAGCACTACGCAGCCGATGAGCGCGATCCGCGGCTGCGCCCACAGCGCGAGCTGCTCCCGGGCGGCGGTGCGGGGACCGCGCCGCGGACCGCCGTGCTCCTTCCCGAAGCCGGTGGGCAGCGCGGGAACGACGACGGCCGTGGTGATCCCGGTGAGGACCGCGACGCCCAGCAGATGCCACTCGACGGCGACCTCGGCTCGCGTGAACACCATGCCGAGCACCGCGCCCGCCACCGTCCCGGCGCTGAAGGTGCCGTGCAGCAACGGCATCAGCGGGCGACCGGCGAGCCGCTCGACCTCGGCGCCCTCCACGTTCGTCGCGATCTCCGAACACCCCATGCCCAGGCCGAACAGCAGCAGCCCGGCGAACGCGCCCGGCGCGGTGGCGACCGCCGTGGCGACGCCGAGCACGGCGAGACCCGCGACCGCCAGCGCCATGCTCACCGCGATCACCGGCCGGGTGCCGAACCGCCGCACCACCGGCCCGGCGGCGAGGATGCCGGTCATCGATCCGACGGAGAGGCCGAACAGCACCAGGCCCATCTCGCCGGTGGAGGCGGCCAAGGCGTCGCGGATGGCGGGCGTGCGCGTCACCCAGGAGGCCAGTGAGACGCCCAGCAGCAAGAAGATCCACTGGAGTGCGCGGCGGCGGCCGGGGGCGCCGGTGGGGGCGGTCGGTGGCGCGCCGCCACCCGGGTGCTCGGTCATGGTTCCTCTCGGTGGCGGCGTGAACGCAAGCCGTTGCGTACGATCGTACGCAATGATGCGTACGATCGTACGTGAGAGGGTTTCGGGATCGACCGGCCTCCGCCCCGCCCGGACCCGCACCGGACGGGAGGTCACCCATCGACTACCTTCTGTCGAGGTGACGCGGGAAATGCCACCGAAGGGCCGCCGATTCGACCCGCAGCGGCGGGCGCGCATCATCGACGCGGCACTGGGGCTCATCGCCGACGAAGGCGTCGCGGGCACCTCGCACCGCAAGATCGCCGCCCGCGCCGACGTGCCGCTCGGCTCGATGACCTACCACTTCGCCAGCATCGACGAGCTGCTGCGCGAAGCGTTCTCCCGGTTCACCGGCGCGGTCATCGCCCGCTTCGAACGACGGCTCGGCGCCGCGCACGGCATCGCCGAAGCACGCCTCGCGGTCGCCGACCTCGTCCACGAAGACCTGTTCGCCACCCGAGCCGATCTGGTGCTCACCCACGAGCTCTACGCGCTGGCCGCGCGCGAACCCGCCTACCGCGAGCTGATCGACGAGTGGATGCGGCGCAGCCAGGAAGCCCTCGGCAGGCACTTCGACGCGGACACCGCCCGCGAACTCGACGCGCTGATCGAAGGGCTCACCATCCACCGCGCGCTCGGCACCAGGTCCGGCGACGACCGGGAACTCACCCTCGACGCCATCCGCCGCATCACCGCGGGCGCCGGTGGGGCGGAGTAGCGCCCGAGGCGGGGCGGGCTCGGTGCCGGGGAACCCCGTGGCGCGCGGGGAGATCGGGGTCGCGCGGCGTGGAGGATCCGGGCAGGGTTGGTGAATCCGGGCAGCGCTGGAGGATCCGGACGGGCCGAGAAACCAGGCGGTGTCACAGAGTCCGCGGGCTCCAGGCGGTCCCCGGCTCCGGGCGGTCGTGCAGCGGATCCGGCGGAGCGCCCGGCCGCGGAACCGCGACCGAGCGCCGCGGCCTCACTTCGGGTCGAGCACGAACACCGGGATCAGCCGGTCGGTCTTCTCCGCGTAGTCCGCGTACGACGGGAACGCCGCGACGGCCCGCTCCCACCACTGCGCGCGCTCCTCGCCGGACACCTCGCGGGCCGAGTAGTCGCGGATCGTCGTCCCGTCCTGCAACGAGATCTCCGGGTGGGCCTTGATGTTGTGGTACCAGGTGGGGTGCTCCGGGGCACCGCCCTTCGAGGCCACCACCGCGTAGCTGCCGTCGTGCTCCACCCGCATCACCGGCGTCGGGCGGGGCTTCCCCGACTTCGCGCCGCGCAGCGTCAGCAGCACGATCGGCGCGCCGCGCACCTCCAGGCCCTCCGTGGTGCCGGTGCGGCCGATCTGCTCGACCTGCTGCCGGACCCAGTCGGGCACCTTGTTGTTCTCGTCGCTCATACCGCCCGCAACCGCCCCCGCCCGTGATTCATTCCC
>NZ_JAIUJZ010000266.1:0-9463 GCF_020176775.1 Saccharopolyspora sp. 6M | reverse complement strand
GCCCGGGGGGGGGGGGCCCCCCCCCCCCCCCCCCCCCCGGGGGGGGGGGGGGCCCCCCGAACGCGGGTCCCGGCTGCCGTGCGCGACGGCCACCAGCGCCGGTGCCAACCGGATCAGCTCGCGACCGCCGCCGCCAGCGGAGCCAGCGGCAACCCGATCAGCCCGGCGGCCAGCGTGGTGCCGTCCGCCGGATCGATCACCAGGAAGGAACCGGTGCGCCGCGACGCCGCGTACTCGTCGATCGGCAGCGGCTCCGCGGTGCGCAGCTGGACCCGGCCGATCTCGTTGAGCGCCAGCGAATCCGGGGCGTCCACCGCGACCAGCTCCTGCTCGTCGAAGCGCGCCGACAGCTCGGTCACCATCGCCTGCACGGTGCGGGTGCCGTGCTTGACCAGCACCCGGGCACCCGGCTGCAACGGCTTCTCCGCCAGCCAGCACACGGTGGCGTCGAGCTCGTCGGTGACCCGCGGCGCCGAGTCCGCGGCGGCGATCAGATCGCCCCGGGACAGGTCCACGTCGTCCTCCAGCAGCAGCGTCACCGAACGCCCCGCCGCCGCCCGCGGCGCCGGACCGTCCGGGGTGTCCACCTGGGACACCCGGGTGCGGATGCCCGCGGGCAGCACCACGACCTCGTCGCCCTGCGCCACCACGCCGGCCGCGACCTGGCCCGCGTAGCCGCGGTAGTCCGGGTGCTCCGCCGTGCGCGGCCGGATCACGTACTGCACCGGCATCCGGAACGGCGCGTCGAGCGGGTCCGGGGCCACCGGCACCGTCTCCAGGTGCTCCAGCAGGGACGGGCCCGAGTACCAGGGCGTGTTCGCCGAGCGCTCCACCACGTTGTCGCCGTGCAGCGCCGACACCGGGATGGTGCGCACCGCGTCGTCGGCGTAGCCCAGCGCGCGGGCGTGCCCGGCGAACTCGGCGGCGATCCGCTCGTGCACCGCGGCGTCGAAGTCCACCATGTCGATCTTGTTGATGGCCAGCACCAGCCGCGGCACGCCGAGCAGCGCCAGCACCGCCGCGTGCCTGCGGGTCTGCTCGATGACGCCCTTGCGCGCGTCCACCAGCAGGATCGCCAGCTGCGCCGTCGACGCGCCGGTCACCGTGTTGCGGGTGTACTGCACGTGTCCCGGGGTGTCGGCCAGCACGAAGCTCCGCTGCGGCGTGGCGAAGTACCGGTAGGCCACGTCGATCGTGATGCCCTGCTCGCGCTCCGCGCGCAACCCGTCCACCAGCAGCGACAGGTCCGGGGTCTGCAGCCCGCGGTCCGCGCTGGCCCGGTGCACCGCGTCCAGCTGGTCCGCCAGCACCGACTTCGTGTCGTGCAGCAGCCTGCCCACCAGCGTCGACTTCCCGTCGTCGACCGAACCGGCCGTGGCCAGCCGCAGCAGGTCCGTGTGCACCGGCAGCACCACCTCGGTGCCGGAATCCGGTGCGGTGCGGGTCGTGGTCTCGGTCATCAGAAGTAGCCCTCCCGCTTGCGGTCCTCCATCGCGGCCTCCGACATCCGGTCGTCGGCCCGCGTCGCGCCGCGCTCGGTGAGCCGGCTCGCGGCGACCTCCGCGATCACGTCGTCCACCGTGTACGCCTCGGACTCCACCGCGCCGGTGCACGAGCCGTCGCCGACCGTGCGGTACCGCACGACCTTCTCCTCGACGGTCTCGCCCTCGCGCGGCCCGCCCCACGGGCCCGAGGTCAGCCACATGCCGTCGCGCAGGTGCACCTGGCGGCGGTGCGCGTAGTAGATCTCCGGCAGGGCGATCTTCTCGCGCTGGATGTAGCGCCAGATGTCGAGCTCCGTCCAGTTCGACAGCGGGAACACCCGCACGTGCTCACCGGGCCGGTGCCTGCCGTTGTAGAGGTTCCACAGCTCCGGGCGCTGCCGCCGCGGGTCCCACTGGCCGAAGGCGTTGCGCAGGCTGAAGATGCGCTCCTTCGCCCGCGCCCGCTCCTCGTCGCGCCTGCCGCCGCCGAAGACCGCGTCGAACTTGTTCTCGGTGATCCCGTCCAGCAGCGGCGTCGTCTGCAGCGGGTTGCGGATGCCGTCCGGGCGCTCGGCGAGCCTGCCGTCGTCGATGTAGTCCTGCACCGAGGACACCACCAGCCGCAGGTCGTGCTCCGCCACGAGCCGGTCCCGGAACTCGATGACCTCGTCGAAGTTGTGCCCGGTGTCCACGTGCAGCAGCGGGAACGGCACCGGCGCCGGCCGGAACGCCTTGATCGCCAGGTGCACCAGCACCGTCGAGTCCTTGCCACCGGAGAACAGGATCACCGGGCGGTCGAACTCCCCGGCCACCTCGCGGAAGATGTGGATGGCCTCGGACTCCAAGGCGTCCAGGTTGTCGACCTGCGGAGGTGCCCCCGTGGACACCGGGTCCTGCGGCAGGTCGAGCTGCGGCTCGGCGGTCATACCCATCCTCTCCGGGTGTGCTTGCTCAGTGGGCGCTGCGCGGTGATCAGCCGTGCAGGCCGCATTCGGTCTTCGACGTGCCCGCCCAGCGGCCGCTGCGCGGATCGGCACCCGGCGCGGGCTTCGCCGTGCACGGCGCGCAGCCGATCGACGGGTAGCCGGCGGGCACCAGCGGGTTCACCAGCACCCCGTGCCGCTCGATGTAGGAGTCCATCTCCTCGTCGCTCCACGGCGCGATCGGGTTGATCTTGACCAGGCCGTTGCGGTCGTCCCAGGTCACGATCGGCGTGCCCGCCCGGGTCGGGGCCTCCACCCGGCGCACGCCGGTCACCCACGCCTCGTAGCGGGCCAGCGTGTTGCGCAGCGGCACCACCTTGCGCAGGAAGCAGCAGCGGCCCGGGTCGCGGTCGTGCAGCTTCGGGCCCTCCGCGGCGTCCTGCTCGGCGACCGACTGCTCCGCCTTCGCGTCGACGATGTTCACGTCGTAGACCTGGGCGACCGCGTCGCGGGTGCCGATCGTCTCGGCGAAGTGGTAGCCGGTCTCCAGGAACAGCACGTCGACTCCCGGCTGCGCCTTCGCCGCCAGGTCCACCAGCACCGCGTCCTGCATGTTCGAGGCGACGATCAGGCCGTCGCCGAAGGTGTCCGCGGCCCAGCGCAGCGCCTCCTCGGCGCTCGCCTCCGCCAGCCGCGGGGCGGCCTCCTCGACCAGCGCGCGCAGCTCCTCGTCGCTGCGGCGCACGCCCAGGCCGGTGGGGAAGTCGGTGGTGGTGGTCTCGGCAGTCATGGGATCTCCGTCTCCTCAGCCGCTCGCCAGTCCGACGAGCCGAACGGTGAACACCCGCAGGCACGCCTCGCACTTCCAGGCGCCCGCGGGTTCGGCCTGCGGAACCAGTTCCTCGTCCCCGCAATACGGGCAGTAGAACGGGACCGCCCGGCCCTCCGGGGCGGCCCCGCCTTCCGGTCCGGACGTCACTTGAGCGCGTCCTCGTCGGCCCGCGCCACCCACTGGGCGAAGCGCTCGCCGTCCGTGCGCTGGCCCAGGTAGTTGCGCACCAGGCGCTCCACGTAGTCGCCGAGGTCCGCCGAGGTCACCTTGTGCCCGCGGATCTTGCGGCCGAACCCGGCGTCCAGGCCGAGCCCGCCGCCCAGGTGCACCTGGAAGCCCTCCACCTGGTTGCCCTCGTCGTCGCGCACCATCTGCCCCTTGAGGCCGATGTCCGCGGTCTGCGTGCGGGCGCACGCGTTCGGGCAGCCGTTCAGGTTGATCGTCACCGGGTCCCGGACGTCGCCCTGCACGTCCGCCAGCCGCTGCTCCAGATCACCGATCAGGTCGATGGCGCGCTGCTTGGTCTCGACGATCGCCAGCTTGCAGAACTCGATGCCCGTGCACGCCATCACGTTGCGCCGCCACGGCGTCGGGGCGCTGTGCAGGCCCAGCCCCGCCAGGTCCGACACCAGGCCGTCGACCTGCTGCTGCGGCACGTCCAGCACCAGCAGGTTCTGCTCCACCGTGGTGCGCACCCGGGACGAGCCGACGCGCTCCGCGGCCTTCGCGATCTCCACCAGGGTCGACCCGCTGACCCGGCCCGCCTGCGACTTCACGCCCACGTAGAAGTTGCCGTCGACCTGCGGGTTCACCCCGAGGTGGTCGCGGTGGCCGCCCGGCGTCTCCGGCGCGGGCCCGTCCAGCAGCTTGCGGCCCAGGTACTCGTCCTCGATGACCTGCCGCGTCTTCTCCGCGCCCCAGTCGTCCACCAGGAACTTCAACCGGGCCCGGTGCCGCAGCCTGCGGTAGCCGTAGTCGCGGAACAGGGAGGTCACCGCGTGCCAGACCTCGGCGGCCTCCTCGATCGGCACCCACGCGCCCAGCCGCACCGCCAGCTTCGGGTTCGTCGACAGCCCGCCGCCGACCCACAGGTCGAAACCGGGGCCGTGCTCCGGGTGCACCACGCCGACCAGCGAGATGTCGTTGATCTCGGGGACCGTGTCCCAGCGCGGCGACCCGCTGATCGCGGTCTTGAACTTCCGCGGCAGGTTGGACAGCGACTTGTCCCCGATGTAGCGCTCGGTGATCTCCTTGATCGCCGGGGTGGCGTCGATGATCTCGTCCGCGGCGACCCCCGCCACCGGCGAACCCAGCAGCACGCGCGGGCAGTCCCCGCACGCCTCCGTCGTGTAGAGGCCCACCGCCTCCAGCTTCTCCCAGATCGTGGGCACGTCCTCGACCCGGATCCAGTGCAGCTGGATGTTCTGCCGGTCGGTGATGTCCGCGGTGTCCCGGGCGTAGGTCTGCGAGATCTCGCCGATCACCCGCAGCTGCTCCGTGGTCAGCGCCCCGCCGTCCACGCGCACCCGCATCATGAAGTAGGAGGCGTCGAGCTCCTCCGGCTCGATGGTGCCCGTGCGCGCGCCCGGAATGCCCTCGGCGCGCTGCGTGTACAGGCCCCACCAGCGGAACCGGCCGCGCAGGTCGGCCGGATCGATCGACGCGAAACCGCCGTGCTGGTAGATCGTCTCGATGCGGTGGCGGACGTTGAGCGGGTTGTCGTCCTTCTTCGAGCGCTCGTTGGCGTTCAACGGCTCCCGGTAGCCGAGCGCCCACTGCCCCTCACCACGCGTCTTGCCCTTGCGGGCTGGGGTGCGGCGCTCGGTGCGGCTCTGAGCTTCCGTCGGGGGGACCATGGCCCGACCTCCGTGGTGGTGGATGAGGCGCTCGCGACCACACCGCGCGGAGCCCACGGAAGAAGGGGCGTTCGCAGTCGGCGTGCTCCCGGCGCCGACTGGACAGTTCGGAACGCAGCGGCGGGATCAGCCCGTGGAACGGCACAGCGCGCTGGAGACTCGTCGCAGATCCACGTAGCGACGAGCGACCAGCAGCAACTTCGCAGGCGCACCCATGACGGCCAGCGTGCCACGCGTCCACCCTGTGGTCCAACATCAACCGAATACTGAGACGTGGGTCAAAAAGCGGTGTTCGCGGATCGTGTTTCGTGGTGGCGCGGTGGCGGAACCTCAGCTGCTCGCTCGCTGCGGGATCGTTTTCACCGGTGGCTCCGCCACAGGAGAAATCGCTGTCCTCGCGAGCGAACAGCTGAGAACCCGCGGGTGGTCCTGTTGCTCGGGTGGTCGGCTGTTCATCGGCTTCGCCGCTGACGGGAAACGGATACGACCACAGCTGATGACCCGCGGGTGGTCGCGCTGGGTGGGTGGTTGGTGGCTCAGGGGCTTCGGCGCTGGCGGGAAAGGCTCGCGGCCGGGGTGGTCCCGGGGTTTGGGAGACTGGGGGTGTGCCTTCGCAGCTTCCGCCGGGTGAGCCGGCTCCGTCGGACGGGTCACTGCCCGCCAGCGCCCTGAGCGGGCTCGGCGAGCGGCCGTTCGGCGTGTACGTGCACGTCCCGTTCTGCGCCACCCGCTGCGGCTACTGCGACTTCAACACCTACACCGCCGACGAGCTCGGCCCCACCGGTGGCTTCGCGGACTGGCTGGAGGCGCTGCGCGCCGAACTCGACCTCGGCGCCCGGGTGCTCGCCGCGGGCGGCGGGACCGTGCCCGCCGCGCAGACCGTGTTCGTCGGCGGCGGCACCCCCTCACTGCTCGGCGCCGACCGGCTCGCGGCCGTGGTGACCGCCGTCCGGAACTCCTTCGGGCTCACCGCCGACGCGGAGGTCACCACCGAGTCCAATCCCGAATCGACCTCGCCCGAGTTCTTCGCCGCCCTCCGCGACGGCGGCTACGACCGGGTGTCGCTGGGCATGCAGTCCGCCGCCGCGCACGTGCTGCGCGTCCTGGAGCGCAACCACACCCCCGGGCGCGCGGCCGACGCCGCGAAGGAAGCGCGGGCCGCCGGGTTCGAGCACGTCAACCTCGACCTCATCTACGGCACCCCGGGTGAGAGCGACGACGACCTGCGCGCCTCGCTGGCCGCGGTGCTCGACGCCGGGGTCGACCACGTCTCCGCCTACTCGCTGATCGTCGAGGACGGCACCGCGATGGCCCGCAAGGTCCGCCGCGGCGAGCTGCCGATGCCGGACGAGGACGTGCTCGCCGACCGCTACGAGATCATCGACTCGACGCTGTCCGGCGCCGGGCTGGGCTGGTACGAGGTCTCCAACTGGGCCACCGGCGAGTCCGCGCGCTGCGCGCACAACCTCGGCTACTGGCAGGGCGGCGACTGGTGGGGCGCCGGACCCGGCGCGCACAGCCACGTCGGCGGGGTGCGCTGGTGGAACGTCAAGCACCCCGCCCGCTACTCGGCGCTGCTCGCCGACGGCCGCTCGCCCGCGCACGCCCGCGAACTGCTCGACGACGAGGACCGGCGCATCGAGCGGATCATGCTGGAGCTGCGCGTCGCCGAAGGCGTCCCCACGTCCGCGCTCACCTCCGACGGCGTGCTCGCCGCGAAGGAGGCCGTCGCCGACGGGCTGCTGCGCGCCGACGCGCTCGACGCCGGCCGCTGCGCGCTCACCGACCGCGGCAGGCTGCTCGCCGACGCCGTCGTCCAGCGCCTGCTGTGACCGTTCTCCCACCCCGCTGCCCGGCGGGTGCGGCCCCGCCCGGCTCGCGGCGTCGGAACACGGGTTCGAGGACCGTAAACTCGACGGTGACGAGCACCGCGAGCGGTGCGCGGCGTGGCGTGATGCGGAGGTGACGAGGTGAACGCCGATCAACGGCGGTTCGAGGTCCTGCGGGCGATCGTGGCCGACTTCGTGTCGACGAACGAACCGGTCGGGTCCAAGGCCCTGGTCGACCGGCACAACCTGGGCGTCTCCAGCGCCACCGTGCGCAACGACATGGCCGCCCTGGAGGAGGAAGGCCTCATCGTCCAGCCGCACACCAGCGCCGGACGCGTGCCGACCGACGCCGGGTACCGGCTGTTCGTGGACCGGCTGCACGAGATCAAACCGCTCACCGCGGCCGAGCGGCGGGCCATCGGCGCCTTCCTGGAGGGCGCCCTCGACCTCGACGACGTGATGCGCCGCAGCGTGCGGCTGCTCGCGCAGCTCACCCAGCAGGTCGCCGTCGTGCAGTACCCCACGCTGACCCGCTCCACGGTGCGCCACGTCGAGGTCGTCACCATCACCCCGGCCCGCCTGATGCTGGTGCTCATCACCGACACCGGCCGGGTGGACCAGCGGATGGTCGACCTCGGCGACGTGATCAGCGACGACGACGTGGCGCGGATGCGCAACGTGCTGAACTCGGCGATGACCGAGAAGCGGCTCGCGGACGCCTCGGCGGCCGTGGCCGAACTGCCCGACCAATCACCGCCCGAACTGCGCGACGCCATGACGCGCGTCGCCAGCGTGCTCATCGAATCCCTCGTGGAACATCCCGAGGAACGCATGGTGCTCGGCGGCACCCCCAACCTGACCCGCAACGTCACCGACTTCCCCAACTCGCTGCGCCAAGTGCTCGAAGCGCTGGAGGAGCAGGTCGTGGTGCTGAAGCTGCTCGCGGCGGCCCGCGACTCGCGGACCGTGACGGTGCGCATCGGGATGGAGAACGAGGCCGCGGAGATGCAGACCACCTCGGTGGTGTCCACCGGCTACGGCACGCATGGGATGGTGCTGGGTGGCATGGGTGTCGTCGGCCCCACCCGGATGGACTATCCGGGAACCATGGCGGCGGTGCGTGCCGTTGCCGCTTACGTGGGTGAGATCCTGGCAGGCCGTTGACGCCTGACCGGGTGAATGGATCCACCCGCTGAACTCGCAGACCGAGCAGAGGAAGAACGCACAAGGTGGCCAGGGACTATTACGGGACCCTCGGGGTGGCCAAGGACGCTACGCCGGAGCAGATCAAGCGCGCGTACCGCAAGCTCGCCCGGGAATTGCATCCCGACGTGAACCAGGAAGCCGGTGCCCAGGAGCGGTTCCGCGATGTGACGACCGCCTACGAGGTGCTGTCCGACCCGAAGAAGCGCCAGGTCGTGGACCTCGGCGGCGACCCGCTCTCGCAGGGCGGTGGCGACGGCGGCATGGGTGGCGACCCGTTCGCCGGGTTCGGCGGTCTCGGCGACATCATGGACGCCTTCTTCGGCGGCTCCGGCGGCGGAGGCGGCGGGCGCGGCCCGCGCAGCCGGGTCCAGCCCGGATCCGACGCGCTGCTGCGGCTCGAACTCACCCTGGAGGAGTGCGCCAGCGGCGTGAACCGGGACATCACCGTGGACACCGCGGTGCTGTGCGACTCCTGCGACGGCGGTGGCTCCCGCGCGGGCAGCGCGCCCTCGACCTGCGACACCTGCGGTGGCCGCGGCGAGGTCCAGTCCGTGCAGCGGTCGTTCCTCGGCCAGGTCATGACCTCCCGCCCCTGCCCGGTGTGCCGCGGCTTCGGCGAGGTCATCACCGACCCGTGCCAGCAGTGCGGCGGCGACGGCCGGGTGCGCGAACGCCGCACCATCACCGTGAAGATCCCCGCGGGAGTCGGCGACGGCATGCGGGTGCGGCTCGCCGGTGAGGGCGAAGTGGGCCCCGGCGGCGGTCCGGCGGGCGACCTGTTCGTCGAAGTGGAGGAGCTGCCGCACGAGCGGTTCATCCGCGACGGCGCCGACCTGCACTGCAACGTCGAAGTGCCGATGACCGCGGCGGCGCTGGGCACGGTGCTCACCCTGGAGACCCTGGACGGCACCGAGGAGCTCACCGTCGAACCCGGCACCCAGCCCGGCACCGAGCACGTGCTCACCGGCCGCGGGCTGCCGAAGCTGCGCTCCAACGGGCGGGTCAGCGGGCACGGCGACCTGCACGTGCACCTCGACGTCCAGGTGCCGACCCGGCTCGACGATGAGCAGGCCGAACTGCTGCGGCAGCTCGCGGCGCTGCGCGGCGAGGAGCAGCCGGAGCCGACGGTGACCGCGAACGGGAACGGGCAGCGCCAAGGCCTCTTCTCCCGCTTCAAGTCCTTCGGCCACAAGTGAGCCCGTTCCCGGACGGGGCCGAGTCCGGATCGTGATGTGGCGGGGCGGTCCACCGCCTCGCCCGGCACCAGTGCTGGTCAGAGTGGTTCGCCGGGTGTTCGCGGACTGCGCCGTCCCGGCGCGGTGCGTCACCGGAT
>NZ_JAIUJZ010000265.1:0-8816 GCF_020176775.1 Saccharopolyspora sp. 6M | reverse complement strand
GAGCGGAGCGCCTGACCCGGTCGGGGCCGGCCCCGCCCGCCCGGCGGCGCGCCCGGAGGACTTCCTGCCCCGCCCGGATGCGCCGGCGCCGAGGCCGGATCGAGTCGAGGTGACCCAGCCCTACATCCCGGCGATCCGGGAAGAGCGGCCGGAGTTCGCCAAGCGGCTCAATCCGGACCCACCGGCCGCGCGGGCGGGCACCATCGAGGAGGTGCCACCGAAGTCCCCGTCCGGCACGCTCGCCGATCTCATCCCGGTGACCCCGCCGGAGGCCCCCGCGGCCCCGCCGGTCCCGGACACCGCGGCCGCGCCGCCCGCGAAGGCCCCGCCGCGGCAGCCGGCCAAGCGCCGCAGCCTGGCGCGCAGGGTCGTGCGCCGCATCATCGGCCCGGACCTGCTGCGCAAGGACCCGCCGAAGAAGCGCCGCTGACGTTCTTCCCCGACGCGGCGGTCGAGCCCGAACCCGGTGCTCGGCCGCCGCGTCGTCGCGTGCGCGGCCACCGGCCGCCCGCTCCCCGCGGGATCCTCGGAAGGTCCCACCGCGCACCTCCGGAGGTCGCCCGTTGTCCCAGCCATCCCCGTCGTCAGCGGCGGACCGGTTCGACCAGGTCGTGGCCCGGTTGCGGGCGGCGGGCTGCGTTTTCGCCGAGGACGAGGCCCGGCTGCTGCTGGCGGCGGCCGCCGGCCCGGGCGACCTCGCCGAGCTGGTGCGGCGGCGGGCCGAGGGCCTGCCGCTGGAGCAGGTGCTGGGCTGGGCGGAATTCCTCGGGCTGCGCATCGCGGTCGAGCCGGGCGTGTTCGTCCCGCGGCGGCGCACCGAACTCCTAGCCCGCGAGGCCATCGACGCCGCCCGCGCCGCCGGCCCGGAACCGCTGGTGGTGGACCTGTGCTGCGGCTCCGGCGCGGTCGGCGCCGCCGTGCTGGTGGCTGTGCCCGCGGCGGTGGTGCACGCCGCCGACATCGACGCGGCCGCGGTGCGCTGCGCCCGCCGCAACCTGCCCCCGGAGCGGGTGCACGCCGGTGACCTGGACCGGGCGCTGCCCGCGGCGCTGCTCGGCCGGGTGGACGTCCTGGCGGTCAACGCGCCCTACGTGCCGACGGCGCGGATCCCGCTGATGCCGCCGGAAGCGCGCGACCACGAACCGGCGACCGCCCTCGACGGCGGGGACGACGGGCTCGACCTGCACCGGCGGATCGCCGCCGCCGCACCCGCCCTGCTCGCCCCCGGCGGTGTCCTGCTCATCGAGACCAGCACCGAGCAGGCCGCGGGAACGGCCGCGGCGATGACCCGGCACGGCCTGCTCCCGCACACCACCGAGGACCCGGACGTGGCGGGCACCGTGGTCCGCGGCAGCACCCGCTGACCTCGCCCGATGCGGAAACGCATGCGCATCCGGCAGTCCCGGGATCTGGAAGAAGTTGCGCCACCGGGGGGTCGCCTCAGTAATCTGAGCGATCTGATCTTCCACCGGTCGACGACTATCCACAGAGGACGCAGATGCCGTTGATCACCGACCCGGCGACGCCGCCGGTGCTGGCCGACAGCGTTCGGCTCGCCGACGACGGCGTGCACCTGCTGGACCGCCGGGTGTTCCCGTTCGAACGCACCTGGGTGCACGCCCGCGACGTCGAGCAGGTCGCCCGCGCCATCGAGGACATGGTCACCCAGTCCAGCGGCCCGTACTTCGCCGCGCTGTGGGGCCTCGCGCTGGCCGCCCGCCACGCCGCCGCCGACGCGCCCGACCAGGTCACCGAGCGGGTCCGCGCGGCCGCGGACCGGCTCATCGCCACCCGGCCCACCAACGACCACCAGCGGCTCGCCGCGGCGTTCGTGCTCGACGCCGTCGACGCCGCCCGCGCCCGCGGCGAGGACTCCCCGGCGGCACTCGCCGCCGCCGCGCTGGCCGGGGCGCGCGCCGGGGACGCCGACTACCGGGGGCGCAGCCGCGCCATGGGTGAGGCCGCCGCGCGGCTGCTGCCCGACGGCGCCCGGGTGCTCACCCACTGCTGGGGCGACCTGTACCTGACCGAGACGGTCGCCGCCGCCCAGCGCGCGGGCAAGGAACTCACCTTCTACTGCACCGAAACCCGCCCCTACCTGCAAGGCGCCCGGCTCACCGCCGAAACCCTCGCCGAGATGGGCGTACCCACCACGCTGATCACCGACGGCATGGGCGCTTCGCTGTTCAGCCGGGGCGAGGTGGACGCGCTGATCACCGCCAGCGACCGGGTCACCCTCGACGGGCACGTCATCAACAAGGTCGGCACGCTGCAGCTCGCCGTCGCCGCGCACGCCTTCGGCGTGCCGTACCACGCGCTGTGCCACGAACCGGACCCGAAATCCCCCACCGCGGCGGACGTGCCGATCGAGCACCGCGACGGCGACGAAGTGCTGCACACCCTCGGGCGGCGCACCGCCAGCGAACGCGTCCGGGGCCACTACCCCGCGTTCGACGTGACCCCGCCCCGGTTCGTCACCACCGTCGTCACCGACCAGGGCCCGTTCGCCCCCGGCGCGCTCGCCGGGTACGAGCACCCCACCCACGACCAGGGGGAACAGGCATGACCGAACCGGTAGCGGCCCGCTGGGTCGTCATCGACATCGAAGGCACGGTCACCCCGACCAGCCAGGTCCGCGAAGTGCTCTACGACTACGCCCGCCCCAGGCTCGGCCCGTGGATCGACGAGCACCCCGACGACCCGGAGGTCGGCGCCGCGGTCGCCGACGTGCGCGCCGAAGCGGGCCTGCCCGCCGACGCCGGCACCGACGCGGTCGTGGCGGTGCTGCACGCCTGGATGGACGCCGACCGCAAGGCCACCCCGCTCAAAACCCTGCAGGGCCTCATCTGGCGGCAGGGCTACGCGGACGCGGAGCTGACCACCGAGCTGTTCCCCGACGTCGTCGGCGCCCTGCTGCACTTCCACGACCAGGGCGCGGGGCTGGCCGTGTTCTCCTCCGGGTCGGTGGCCGCGCAGATCGCGTCGTTCTCGCACACCAGCGACGGGGACCTGCGGCACCTGTTCCAGCACCACTTCGACACCACCAACGCCGGGCCCAAGCGGGAGGCGCGCTCCTACCGGGCGATGACCGAAGTCCTCGGCACCGACCCCGGTGACGTGCTGTTCGCCTCCGACGTGCCCGCGGAGCTCGACGCCGCCGCCGAAGCCGGGTGGCGCACCGTCGGGCTCGCCCGGCCCGGCGAACCGTTCGCCGACGCCGACTTCGGCGCGCACCGCACCGTCACCACCTTCGACGACATCAGCATCGAGGTGCCCGCATGAGCGCCCCCATCACCGCCGGGGAGCTCGACGCCGCCGGGGCGGCGCTGGCCGCGGAATCCGCGCGGTTCGCCGGGCTCGGCTGGATGCGCGGCACCTCCGGGAACCTGTCGGTCACCTTGCGCACCGACCCGCTGCGGCTGGCGGTCACCACCAGCGGCCGGGACAAGGGCGAACTGACCCCGCAGGACGTGGTGGTCGTCGACGCGGCGGGCGCCGCCGTCCCCGACCAGCCGCGGCCCGGCCGGCGGCCGTCCGCCGAAGCCGGGCTGCACGCGCGCGTCGCCGCCCGCGCCGGAGCGGGAGCCGTGGTGCACGTGCACGTCATCGCCCCGGTGCTCGCCGCCGCCCGTTGGCCCGGCGGGATCGTGCTGCGCGACCTGGAGATGCTCAAAGGGCTCGGCCGCGGCGCCCACGACGACGAGGTGACCGTGCCGGTCGTGCCCAACGGGCAGGACATGACCTGGCTCGGCGACCGCTTCGACGAGGTCTTCGACCCGGCGACCCCGGCGCTGGTCGTCGCGGGCCACGGCGTGTACGTGTGGGGCGACGACCTCGCCCAGGCGCGGCACCGCACCGAATGCCTGGAGTGGTTGACCTCGTTCGCCCTCGCCGCCGACCAGCACACCTCGTGAACAGGAGAACCGCATGACCCTGCTGACCGTCTGGGACGACACCGACCCGGGCACCGCCACGCTGCGCACCGAGGACCCCGCCGAGATCGGTGGCGTCCTCAAGGAGTTCGGGGTGCGCTTCGAACGCTGGCAGCTGCGGGAGCTGCCCGCCGACGCCACCTCCGAGCAGGTCCTCGACGCCTACCGGTCCGAAGTGGACCGGGTCATCGACAGCGAGGGCTACATCAAGGTCGACGCGATCGCGATGCGGCCCTCCGCCGACCCCGAATGGCCGGCGAAGGCCAAGGCCGCGCGGGAGAAGTTCCTGTCCGAGCACACCCACGACGACGACGAGGACCGGTTCTTCGCCCGCGGCGCCGGGGTGTTCTACCTGCACCTCGACGGCAAGGTGTACGCGGTGCTGTGCGAGGCCGGGGACCTGCTCAGCGTGCCCGCCAACACCACGCACTGGTTCGACATGGGAACCAGCCCCGACTTCGTGTCGATCCGCTTCTTCCACGACGACGACGGGTGGATCGGCGAGTTCCTCAACACCGACACCGCCGAGAAGTTCCCCACCTTCGACGACCTGATGGCAGACCGCTGACGGTCCGCTTCCCGTCGGGAGCCGGGCCGGGTGGCGGAACCTCAGTGGTGCCCTCGCGAGGGCACCGCTGAGAAACCGCGGGTGGGTGGTCGGCCGCGCAGCACCTCCGCCGCTAGGAGGGGAATCCGCCGCGCGAGGTCGTGGGGTGGTGCACGGCCCGGCCGGTCCTGCCGGACCGGTGGGCCACCCACCCGCGGGTCAACGGCAGGCGTTCTCGATGACGTCCGCGCCCGCGACGGGGCCGCCGGCGGCGGCGATGTCGGCGCGCATGCCGGCCAGGTTGGCCCTGATGTCCTCGTCGGAGGCGACGGCCTCCACCGCGGCGAACACGCTCTGCGCGGTGATCTCCTCCTCCGGCAACCTGCGGCCCAAGCCCAGTTCGGTGACGCGGTCGGCGTTGGCGGCCTGCTCCATCATCTGCGGGACGCCCACCATCGGGACCCCGTAGGCCAGCGCCTCCATCGTCGAACCCATCCCGTTGTGCGTGACGAACGCCGAAGCGCGCCGCAGCACCCCCAGCTGCGGGAACGAGGGCCGCACGTCGAAGTTCGCCGGGATCTCACCGAGCTCGGCGACGTCCACCACACCGCCGATGGACATCGCGACCTGCCAGCGGGTGCCGCCGAAGGCCTCCAGGAACGTGCGGTACAGGTCCGGGCGGTCGTTGAACCCGGTTCCCAGCGAGATGAACAGCAGCGGCGCCTGCTCGTCGGCCGGGGTGTAGTCCTGCTCGGCGCGGCTGCCCAGGCACGGGCCGACGAAGTGGAAGCCGTCGTCGAAGGTCTCCCCGCCGAACTGGAACGACTTCGGCAGGAACACCACGCTGTCCGCACCGGGTACCGGGCGCATCGGGAACTGGTCGCCGGAGAGCCCGTACTCCTCGCCGAGCTCCTGGAACAGCGCGGCAGCCTTCACCAGCGCCGGGTGCTGCGGGTCGAAGTCCGCGGGCACCGACCGCTGCTGCAGCGACACCTGCTCGTTCGCGGCGAAGCTGGGTACCAGCGGGACGATC
Organism: Saccharopolyspora sp. 6M; assembly: GCF_020176775.1. Classification (NCBI taxonomy): domain Bacteria; kingdom Bacillati; phylum Actinomycetota; class Actinomycetes; order Pseudonocardiales; family Pseudonocardiaceae; genus Saccharopolyspora; species Saccharopolyspora sp. 6M. The sequence goes on along the minus strand of NZ_JAIUJZ010000265.1, from coordinate 3,304 downwards.
GGCACGTCCAGCTTCTGCGCGAGCAGCCGGCCCGCCGGGGTGAGCATGTCGACGCACACCACGTCGGGCCGGTCCGCGGAGAACCGCTCCAGCAGCACCGGCAGCGCGTTGCGGCTCTCCCCGTGCAGGTACTCCAGCATCCCGGCCATCAGGTCGACGGTCATCTGCATGCCGGGCCGCACCGACGGCAGCGTCGAGGGCATCTCGACCCCGTCGGCGCCCGCGGCCTCCACCAGCTCGAGCATGCTCTGCCCGGTGGCGTAGCTGACCCGGTTGCCGCGCCGGGTGAGCTCCTCCACCAGCGGCAGGGTCGGGTTGATGTGCCCGTGGCCGGGCACGGTGACCACGGCGATGTGCTTGTTCACGATTCCCCTAGCGATCGGTATCGGCCGTTCGGCCCGCACCGGTCCAGTCTGCCCCTCCCCGCTCGGCGAGGTGCGCGGGGAGCCGTGCGGTGATCGTCACACCGCGCGTGCTCTCGACATCGGATGGTCACTGCGCTCGCCCGCTGCGGCGATCAGCCCTTCACGCAGACGACCTGCTTGAGGTGGGCGACGACTTCGACGAGGTCGGTCTGCGCCCGGATCACCTCGTCGATGTCCTTGTAGGCGGACGGGATCTCGTCGACCACGCCCGCGTCCTTGCGGCACTCCACCCCGGCGGTCTGGGTCGCCAGGTCGGCGGCGGTGAACGTCCGGCGCGCCTTCGACCGCGACATCGCCCGCCCCGCGCCGTGCGAGGCGGAGGCGAACGACTCCGGGTTGCCGAGGCCGCGCACGATGAACGATCCCGTCCCCATGCTGCCCGGGATGATCCCGAGCTCGCCGCTGCCCGCGCGGATGGCGCCCTTGCGGGTCACCAGCAGCGGCACCCCGCCGTAGGTCTCCTCGGCGACGTAGTTGTGGTGGCAGGAGATCGGCTCGTCGAACCGGGTGCCCGGCACTGTGGCAGCCAGCGCCCGCTGCACCAGCGACACCATCACCGCCCGGTTGCGCCGCGCGTACTCCTGCGCCCAGAACAGGTCGCGCCGGTAGGCCGCCATCTGCGGGGTGCCCGCCACGAACACCGCCAGGTCCCGGTCCGGCAGGTCGGCGTTGTGCGGCAAGGACTTCGCCACCTCGATGTGCCGCTCGGCGAGCTCCTTGCCGATGTTGCGCGAACCCGAGTGCAGCATCAGCCACACCCGGCCCTCGTCGGCGCCGCCCTGCTCCAGGCACACCTCGATGAAGTGGTTCCCGCCGCCGAGGCTGCCCAGCTGCCGCAGCGCCCGCTGCCGCCTGCCGCGCACCCCGTCGTGCAGCTCCTCGAAGCCGCCCCAGAACCCGTCCCAGCCCGATTCGCCGGCCACCCGGCCGGTGTCCACCGGTTCGTCGTGCATCGCGAACCCGACCGGCACCGCCGATTCGATGCGCCGCCGCAGCCGGCCGAGGTCGTCGGGCAGGTCCGCGGCTCGCAACGAGGTGCGCACCGCGCTCATCCCGCAGCCGATGTCCACCCCGACCGCGGCCGGGGACACCGCGTCGCGCATCGCGATGACGCTGCCGACCGTCGCGCCCTTGCCCAGGTGCACGTCCGGCATCACCGCCAGCCCGTGCACCCACGGCAGGTCGGCGATGTTGCGCAGCTGCGCCATCGCCGCGTCCTCCACCCGGGACGGGTCCGCCCACATCCGGATGGGAACCCCGCTGCCCGGCACCACGCTGACCACCACGACCTCCTAGGAAGAACCGCCACCGGACCCGACGGGTCTCCGGGGCGGGAAGACGAAAAACCCGGGCCGCTCGGGCCCGGGCACCAGCACGCGAGAACGACGGGCGTCAGCGGACGCCACGACGCGCGGGCAGGACGGGACACGAGCGGATTCGCCACCGGACCGGCGCCACGCGACCACCTCCCCCGCGCTCGAACGACTCGTCGATCATGCGGTCCGGCCGCGGCGGGCCGCAACCGGATTTCCGCGGCCGGGCCTCACGCCCGGGTGAACTCGGTGGTCAGGACGTGGGCCTTCGCCGGGCCCGCCACGTGCCAGCGCTGCCACCAGGAGCCGGGGCCGTGCACCGCGTACTCGCCGCGGTAGAGGTCGGCCCGGCAGGGGTGCTCCACCCGCCAGCGCCCGGACCGCAGGTCCAGGTCGTGGAAGTAGCCGCCGTGGTCGAAGTGCACCGACGCGGTGGCCGGGTCGACCAGCCGGTAGTGCAGCGTCCGCTGCGCCGGGCCGCGGTGCGCGCCCAGCTCCAGCTCCCCGGTCTCGCGGTACACGAGCTCGCCGGACCCGGCGGTGAACTCCGCTTCGCCCGCGAAACCGCCCAGCCGCGCGCCCGCGTCGTCGGCGATGTCGCGCCGCAGCACCCACCGGCCCGCGAAGTACTCCGCCAGGTCCGGGACGGGAACCGGGGCCAGGTCCGGGACCGGGAGCGGCTCGGTCACGCCGAGGCGCCGGTGGAACCGCCCACCACCGCGTCCGAGGACGCGGCCTCCTTCGGCGGCAGCAGCCCGGACACGTCCGAACCGGTGTCGTTGATCTTGAGCACGAACGGGCGGGTCTCGGTGTAGCGCACCACGCTGATCGAGCACGGGTCGACCACGATCCGCTGGAACCCGTCCAGGTGAACGCCCAGCGCGTCCGCCAGCACCGACTTGATCACGTCGCCGTGCGAGCAGACCGCCCACACCGCGTTCGCCCCGAACTCCGCCGACACGCGCGCGTCGTGCTCGCGGATCGCGGCGACCGCCCGCGCCTGCACGTGCGCCAGACCCTCCCCGCCGGGGAACACCGCCGCGGACGGGTGCTGCTGCACCACCGACCACAGCGGTTCGGCGGTCAGCTCGGAGATCTTCCGGCCGGTCCAGTCGCCGTAGTCCACTTCGGAGAGCCGCTCGTCCACCACCGGTGCCAGCTCGCGGGACGCGGCGAACTCCCGCACCGTCTCGCCGCACCGCTGCAGCGGGGAGACCACCAGCGAGGAGATCGGCACCTCCGCGAGCCGCCCGGTCAGGCCCGCCGCCTGCGCGTTCCCCGCGGTGTCCAGGCCCACGCCCGGGCTGCGCCCGGCCAGCACCCCCGAACCGTTCGCCGCCGACCGTGCGTGCCTGAGCAGGATGAGTGTCGCCACGGAAACCGAGGGTAGGCCCCGCCGCGGACCGCGCCGAACCCCACCCGAGCACGACGGTGGGCCCCCCCCCGGGGGGGCCCCGGGCCCCCGGGGGGGGGCCCCCGGGGGGGGGGGGGGCCCCCCGCCCCCGCCCCCCGCCCCCCCCCCCGCCCCGCCCCCGCCCCGACCCCCCCCACACGGGAACCCCGGGG
>NZ_JAIUJZ010000264.1:0-1099 GCF_020176775.1 Saccharopolyspora sp. 6M | reverse complement strand
CCCCTGCGGCCGGCCCCCCCCGCGCGCGCCCCCCCCGCCCCCCCCCCCCCCCGCCCCCCCCCCCCCCCCCCCCCCCCCCCCGGGGGGGCCCGGGGGGGGGGGCCCCCGGCCCCCCGGGGGGCCGAGCACGATCAGGGCTGCATGACGCCGAGCCCGAGCAGCGCGAACACCAGCAGGCCCAGCCCGATCCGGTACCAGACGAACAGGTACACGCTGTGGTGCTCCACGAACCGCAGCAGCCACGCGATGCACGCGTAGCCGACCAGGCCCGCCACCAGCGTCGCCACGATCATCTGCACGCCCGAGGGCTGCAGGCCAGGCCCGCCGCCCTCGAACACGTGCGGGATCTCCGAGAGCCCGGCCGCGAACACCGCCGGGATCGCCAGCAGGAACGAGAACCGCACCGCCGTCGGCCGGGTCAGCCCCAGCGACAGCCCGGCGGTGATCGTGCCACCGGAGCGCGACACCCCGGGGATCAGCGCCAGCGCCTGCGCCAGGCCCATCAGCACGCCGTCGCGCAGCGTCAGGCCGTCCTGCGCCCGCTGCTGCCTGCCGAACCGCTCCGCCAGCCCCAGCAGCACGCCGAAGACGATCAGCATCGCGCCGGTCACCCACAGGCTGCGCAGCGCCCCGCGAATGTAGTCCTGGAACAGCAGGCCCAGCACCCCGATCGGGATGCTGCCCACGATCACGTACCACGCCAGCCGGTAGTCCTGAGTGCGCCGCACCTCGGCGTCGACCAGGCCGCGGAACCACGTGCCGATCAGCCGGACGATGTCCTTGATGAAGAAGATGACCACGGCCAGTTCGGTACCGATCTGCGTCACCGCCGTGAACGAGGCGCCCGCGTCATCGCCGAAGAACAACTCCGAGACGATCCGCAGGTGCCCCGACGACGAGATCGGCAGGAACTCGGTCAGACCCTGGACCACGGCGAGCACCATGGCCTGCAACCACGACAACTGAACCCACTCCAGTGCTGTGAGAGATGAATCGGGCCCGCACCGGTTCCGCGACCAGGGCGACGCCTCGTCCTGAGCGCAAATCTTGCATCACCGCCCGCACCTGCCCCGTCCCGCCCCACCGCAGCGGCCACCAG
>NZ_JAIUJZ010000263.1:0-10109 GCF_020176775.1 Saccharopolyspora sp. 6M | reverse complement strand
GGGTGGTCGAGGCGGCTCCGAGCCTCGTGCAGGGCGCGGCGGGCGTGGGTTTCACGGCGGGGGCTGGGGAGCCAGATCAGGAGTGGGAGGGTGTGGCCGCTGCTGCGGGCGAGGTCGTGGTAGCCGGGGAGTTTCGCGGTGAGTTTCGGGAGCGCTTCGGTGCCGGTGTCGTATTCGAGGTAGAACGCGACCTCGCAGCGGGCGGTGCGCCAATGGGCGTAGGCGTCGGGGCGGGCGAGGTCGCCGATGTGGCGGGCACAGCGGTTCTCCGACCACCAGGCAGTGAGTTCCGTGTCGCAGTGACGGTGGGTATGGGCGGTGAGTGTGGTCAGGAGTTGGTTGCGGCCGACGGTGTGGGCCAGGCGCAGGCTGTGGGCAAGTCCGAGGACGCGGTCGCGGCGGTAGCCGAGGTCCTTGACGTCCACGCCGTGCGCGGCGGCCAGGACGGTGGCTCCGGCGGGGCCGAGGACGTAGTGCATCGGCGCGGAACCGCGGGCCAGGACGGGTTGGAACCGGTCGAGAACCGACCACTGCCACAGTTCTCGCAGGCGGGCGCGGGCCGCGCGCCCGGACGGGAAGGCGAGTGCGGCGAGCTGGTCTCCTGTCAGGACTCGGTGTTCGTGGACCATCGCGGCCAGCCACCGGTCCCGAGGGGTGAGCCGGGAGGCCAGGCGCGTCTGGTGCTCGGCGGTATTGGCCGAGCGTGGATTCCGGACATCTACGCGGGCAGGGCGCAGTACATGCTGGCGAACAGGGAACCGGCTCACAGCAATCACCTCGCAGAGAAGGGGAAACGGGCACGACGGCATGGCCGTGCCGGGCATGGCGTGGCGGAAAGCGGAGGACGGAGCGGCTTCTAGCGCGGAGCCTGTGTGTCCACTGTGGCCTATTTGCTGGTGGTGCGGATGTGTCGGGCCCGGCCGGGGATCGGATCGGACAAGGGGCGGGTGGTGAGAGTGAAGGGGCGGGCGTGTTCGCCGTGGGAGACCAGGCGTGCGGCGGCGTGGTAGGCGCCGAGGTGGGTGAGGTCGTGTTCGGCCAGGTGGGGTGCGGTGTGGCGGGCGAGGTCGCGGGCGTCGTCAGGTCCGGCGGCGAAGTAGATCTTGGAGCGGGCGTTGGTGGAGATGCCTTCGCGGAGGTCGCGTGGGAGTTGCCCGAGGTGCTGGTGGGCAAGGGTCATCGAGAGCCGGAATCCGCGGGCTTCGGCGAGCATGTCCTCGATCGGGTAGGGCAGGTTGAGGAAGTTGTGGGCTTCGTCAATAACCAGGGAGGCGTCGGGGCGGTCGGGTTGTGGTGTGTGGGCGCGGGCGGTGGTGGCCTGCCAGGTGCGGGCCACGACGAGGGAGCCGAGGAGTTTGGTGGTTTCTTCGCCGAGGGAGCCTTTCGGGATACGCACCAGGCAGATCCCGCCCTGATCGAGGACGTGGCTCATGTTCACGGTGGAGGGTCCGGCGGTGAGGGCGTCGCGGACGAACGGGCGCAGCAGAAACGCGCGGAGTTTGTTCATCAGTGGTGCGATGACCTGGGATCGTCCGGCTTCGGTGAGCTCGTCATACCAGGACCAGAAGCCGCGCAACACGGGATCGCGTAGGCGGGCGACGACGCGGGCGCGAAAGGCGGGTTCGGCGAGCAGCTTGGGGAGGTCGGCCAGCGTGGCGACTCCGGCTTGGGCGCGCAGGGTCAGGCAGGCCGCCCGCATGACGTCGTCGGTGCGCGGCCCCCAGAACGCCGAATACACGCGGCGGAACACGCTGACGAGGTTGTCGACGGCCAGGTCGGTGTCACCGCCGTCGAGGGGGTTGAGGCAAGGCGGTCGGGTGGGGTTGTCGGCGTCGAAGAGCACCACCCGCTGCCCGGCGTCGCGTGGCAGGCGCATCAGCAGGTCGGTGGCGAGGTCGCCTTTCGGGTCGATCAGGACCAGGCCTCGTTCGGCTTCGACGTCGGCCAGCAGCATGGTCGCGAGCAGGGTTGATTTGCCGGAGCCGGTCGCGCCGAGCACGTGCACGTGGTGCCGGGCGTCGGTGACCCGCAGCCCCACCGGCCGGGTCTGGCCGGAGTCGGAGTCCCCGAGCGGCTTCACCGTCGGACCGGGAACAGGGATACCCGGCGGGGGTGCGAGGGCTTTTGCCCCGGCGCGGTGCAGGCCGGGGAGGTTCTCATCGTGCGGAAGGTGCGCTACGGCGGCGAGCTCGGCGACCGACAACAGGTCGCCTCGGCCGAGCCGTCGCTCACCGACGACGCGAGCCGGTTTCAGGAGGCGGTGGCGGCGGTAGTGGTTGTGATCAGTGAACGCCGCGAATCCCGACGCAAGCGCGTGCGCCCGGCCTCGCGCGGTCTCGCGTGCCGAACGGAGTTGTTCCTCGCTGGCGTCGACGGGGAGCTCGGTTGTCACGGCGTAGCGCACGCGGGTTTCGTACTGGGCGCCTTGCTGTTTGGCGACCACGGCCCGGTTCAGGGCCGAGAGGGCGAGGGAGGTTTGTGGGTCCTGCTGCGGTGTCCGCGGTGTCGCGGTGCTGCGGCGGCGCGGCGTGGCGTGCGGGGTCAGCAGGTCCAGCACCCGGCCCACGAGCCGGGTCGCGTGACCGGTTTGCAGGTTCCGGGCCGTGCGGCGGGCGCGGGAAGCGCGAGCGCCGGTGATGGGGCGGGTGAGGACCTGCACGCAGGCGTACTCGCCGGCCATCAGCCCCACCGGGGCCCCGATCATGCCGCGGAGGGGGTCGGCGTCGAAGCTCGTGCGGATCGGCAACGCTTCGGGCCGCCCGAGCCGCAACTCCCCGGCCACGAGGACCCGCTGCTGCCCGTGTTCCGGTTCGGGCAACGGTGGTGTAGCGGGCTCGGTGCTGGTGCGCGCACCGGGCCACGCGGCCTCCACCGCGCGCTCGACCAGGCCCGGTGGGATCACGCCCGGCACCCACAACCGCAGCGCCGTACCGGCCTCGGAGAACGCGTACTCCCAGGCCACGTGCGGCTGGCCGCGCAGCCACCGCCGCCACGAGGGCCGCAGCAACCCGACGAGGTTCGACCACAACGCCGCTCCACCGGCCGGATCCACCTGTGGCGGTGCGAGCACCGTCACCACCCGTGCGTCGGCAGCCAACTCGGCGCGGCGCTGTGCCAGCAGCCAGTGCCGTGCTCCGGCCAGCAGCGCGGCGACCACGACAAGCAGCGGCACTACGACAGACCACCAGGCCACGGAGACCTCCACCGCACGGCCGAGGACCGTGGCCGGGTCGCGGAGGTAGTCGGCCACCCAGCTGCCGCCCGGCTCGGACGCGCTGGGCAGCATCGTGACAACGAACATCAGCTATTCCCTTCCGAAGTGAGTGGGGTTCAGGCGGGGCCGAGGTCGAGTTCGCCGTCGTCGCCCACCGGCAACTCGGCCTCGTCAACGCCTCCGAGCTCGAAGTCCACTGTGGAGTGTTCGAGTGGGTCGTGGTCGGTGAGTTCGGCGGGGTTGCTGGTCACCAGCTCGTGCTCCACCTGCGAGGCGAGGGTTTGGAACGCGACGCGTTGGGTTCCTGCTGAGAGCAGTCCTTGGCCGAGGTCGGCGGAGAGCAGGAATTGGCGTTCTCCGGCGGAGAGGTCGAACACGCTGGTGATCTCGTCGATGGCTTGGGATGCCTGGCGCAGCAGGATCTGGGTGGCGGCGTTGTTGACGACGGCTTTGCCCAGGTCGGTGGCCAGGACGTCGGCGGTGTCCTGGGTCGCCACGGTCAGCCCGGCCCAGTGTTTCCGGGCTGCTTTGGCCATGCGGAACAGGAATCGGGCGCCTTCGGGTTGCTGCATGAGCAGCCATGCTTCGTCGACGACGACCAGGCGTGGGCGCGGGTCGGCGGGGTTGGTCACCCGCCGCCACACGGCATCCAGGGTGATCAGGGTGCCGAGGGGTTTGAGTTCGTCGGGCAGCTCGCGCAGCCCGAAGGTGACCAGGTGCCCTTCGGGTTCGGTGGTGGTGGGGCCGTCGAACAGGCCCGAGAAGGCGCCGTCGACGAACGGGTGCAGCCGCTCGGCCAGCGTTCGCGGGATGCCGTCGGTGTCGGCGGCGAGCGTGTCGCGCAAGTCCCGCAGCAGCGGTGCGGGCCGGGTCCAGGTGCGGGGGTTGTCGGTGATCCCGGCTGCCTGGTAGGTCGCCGAGATGCCCCGGTCTAGGACCGCGCGTTCCCCGGGGTCAAGGTCACGGCCGAGCAGGACCGCCAGGACGGTGTGCAGGAACAGGCTCCGGCGGGCGAGTGCGTCCGGGGCGATCGTGCGGCGTCCGTCGGCGCGGACGTGCACGGGCAGGTCGAACGGGTTGAGCCGCACCCCCGGCTCCCCCAGGTTGACCTGCGTTCCTCCGACCGCTGTGGTCAGGCGGGTGTATTCGTCTTCGGGGTCGAGCACGGCGACTTCGACGCCGCGGTAGAGGCTGCGTAGCAGCTCCAGTTTCACCAGGTAGGACTTGCCTGCGCCGGAGCGGCCGAGGACCACGGCGTTGTGGTTGTGCATCCCGGGGTCGAATCGGTCCCAGTGCACCAAGCCTTGGGAGCCAAGGTTGTAGCCGTAGCGCACCCCGGCGGCCGCGGCGGGCGATGCCGGATCGGGTGGGGGCAAGTCGGGGCTGGTGAAGGGGAAGGCGGCGGCCAGGGCGGTGGTGTCGAAGGCGCGGCGCATCCCGATCAAGTCCAGGCCCATCGGCAAGGTGGACACCCAGCCCTGCACCGACCGGAACGTGGTCGGTTGCGCATCCAGCAGCAGGCTCGCCGCGAGCGAGCGGACTGCTTGGACTTCGTCGGCCAGGGCCTGCTCGGTCTCGGCGTGCACGCTCACGTACAGCCCGAGCCGGAACATTTTCCCTTCGCCGCGGGCGATGCGGTCGGAAAGCTCGTAGGCGTCTTCGGTGGCGGCCTCGATCTGCGGGTCGGCCAGCCGCCCGTGCTCCGCGGTATGACGACGTCCGGATTCAAGCTTGCCGAGCTGCTTGCGCAGCCCCTTCGCCGCGGTAGCCGGGTCGACGGGGGTGATGTGCACGCTGACGTCCACGCGTCCCGGATAGGTCAGCAGCGGCGACAGCCATCCCGGATGCACCTCACGGGGAAACCCGGTGATCGCGAAACTCGCGACCCAGTCGGAGCCGACCTGCACGTGCCGGGTGCCGACCGCGAGCGAGTCGGGGACGAACGCGGCGGAGGGGTTGTCCTGCTGTGCCTTGGTTTTCGCGCGCATTACTGCCTCTCCTCGTCCTGCTGGTGGGCGGTGACGATGTCGTCGGCACTGGCGAGCTCTGCTGTGGCAGGCAGGAGCCGGTCGGGGTTGCAGGCGGACGCGAGGACCGTTTCCGCCTGGGCCGCATCGAGCGGGGTCACGGTGATTCCGGCGGGGTGCAGTAGCTCGGTGGCTTCGCCGAGGCGCCGAGCCAGGCGGGTTTCGGCCGCGCGGCGCTCGGCGCTGCCCGGGACGTGCCCACCGGAGTGCTCACGACCACGGCGGCCGGGAAGCACCCCCCCGAGTCCACGGGAGCCGCCCAGGGGTGTGCGGGGTTCACGCAGGACGAGAAGCACCTGGCGACGCAGCAGGTCGTTGCCCGCGGCCAGGTCGGCGAGGTAGCCGGCGTGCTCGCGGGCGGCAGCTTCCAAGGCCGGGTGCGGCAGGCCGGGGGCGCGGGCGTCGAGGTCGGCGACCTGCGCGGACACGTCGAGGCGTTCGGCGCGTACCAGGATCTGGGCCGGGGCCGTCAGCGAGTGCAGCCAGCGGGCGAACACCCCGACCAGCGACTCCTGTTCCCCCGGGGTGCGCAGGGCGAAGTTCACCGTCGAACACGCGGCGACGACGGCAAGCCCGTCGCGGCCGAGGTCGAGGACACCGGCCTCGGAGATGTCCTCGGCCGGCAACCCGATACCCACCCCCACGCCACCCTCGTCGTGGGGCGAGTCGGTGGTGGTGTGGGCGGTGATCCAGGCCGGAGCAGGCTGAATGCCTTCGGGCGCGGCCACCCGCATCCGCGGCTGCAGGCGCTGCCGGACTGCGGCCAGCAGCAACCGGTCCAGGGGCAGGCCATCGCGGCGGCCCAGCACCAGCACCGCCACCCCACCGCCGACGACCACAGCGGCCGCGCCGAACACCGGCAGCGGGACGAACCCGTGGGTTCCGCGCCAGACCACGTACAGCACGAGCGCGGTCGCGGTGAACACGGCGAGCTGGCGCGCGGTCAGCGGACCGAGCACGCGGTCTTCGACCTCGACATCAGCGGGGATCTTGATCGGAGCACTCATGACGGGCCTCCAGAGGAACGCGGCCGACGGGGACGGCGGGGCGGGGGCTTCAGCGGCAGCGGAAGCTGGTGGGCGGCGCGCCGCGGGGCCTGCGGCGGCGGGTCAACGGGCCGGACAGGATGAGGTGGGGGTTGGCGGCGCACGTTCAGCGGGAGCCGGTACTGCCCGTCGCGGCCCGCGCGGGGCCGGTTCTCCGGCCAGTCCCGCCCGAGCGGCAAGGCGATCTGTTCCGAGTGCCCCGCCTTCGTCTCCGGCGGCACCGGCGGCGACGCCGGGCGAGCCTGGCGGCGCACCGAGATCGGCAGCCGGTACTGGCCATCAGCACCTTCACGGGGTCTGTTCTCCGGCCATTCCCCGTCGGCCGGGAACCTCATCTGCCGGGAACGGCCGGGTTTCGGCGGAGGCGGCTGTGCGGGTTGTTTCGGGCGCGGCTGGCGCTGTGTGCGCATGGGCAGCCGGTACTGCCCATCGGGTTCGAGGACGGGCTTGTTCTCGGGCCATTCCCCGCCCCAGGGCAGCATCAGCTGCCGGTCCGGGCCCCGCCGCGACCGCGGCGTCGAGCGTTGTTTCGGCGCGTACTTCTGATACGCGGGTTTCGGGGGCTTGCTGCGCTTGATGCCGTCGAACGGCATCACGTACTGGCCGCGGGAATCCGTGCGCGCCTTCGCATACGGATCCGCCGAGTCCGGCGCCGTCGTCTTCGGCCGCTTCGGCGCCGAACGGCCACCACCACCACCGCCGCCGAGCAGACCGAACGTCTTGTACGCGATGACACCGCGCACCAACCCGCCGATCAAGGACGAGCCGCGCCCCTTGATGGAGCTCAACACCCAGAACGGGATTTTGATCAACACATAACACAAAGCAAGCGCCACTAAAAAATTGATCACGACACACCCACCACGCGAGAAAACGAACGAACAGGGAGGGATTTCAGAAGAGCGTGATTCCGCCAGGCAAGAAGAACAGTTTCAGCGCCGCTACCAAAGCGAAGGCTTGCCCGATCTGGATCACCAGCACTCCGCCGACTGCTTTCCACCACCACAGCGCGATTCCCTCGGTTTGCGGGAGCGCGTGACACATCAGCAGGATCGGCGCGGCGGCCAGCAAGATGATGGTGAGCATGAGCCGCACGACATATGTCAGCAGCACCACGAGCAGCATCACCAGCAACGCCAGCGCGACGAACAACAGGAACAGGGTGCCGCCGTCGAGGTCGTGTATCAGCGTGTCGGTCATCGCCTGGCCCGCTTGCTCCGGGTCGAGGTTGTTTCCCAGGATCGCTTGCGACAATGCGTTGGCGATGTCGATCGCGTACCCGGCGAACAGGAGGGAGAGGTTCGCGGCCAGAAATCCGACCGCGACCCGCGGAAGGATTTCCTTGATCGACGCCCGGGTTTGCAGCGTCTGATACGCCAAGACGATGAGTCCGGCGATCGTGACCACGAGGCTGTAGGCCACGAGCACGATCTGGCGGGACTGCTCCCAGATCTCTCCCATCACCGGCAACTCATCCAGTTGCGGTGTCACCAGCAGCGAGTCCGCCAACAATCCCAGCAGCTCAATCAACCCCGGGGTGACCAAATCCTTGAAAAACGCTTCGATCGCTCCGGAAACGCAAGCGGGAATGTTAGTGAAGCCGCACTCCTGATCAGCCTCGACCGGCTCTGGAGTGGTCGGTTCCGGGGCTGGGGGTGGCCTGCTCGGTGGCGCTGGGAACTGGCACACCGGCAGCGCCGTGCCCGGCCCGCACGCGTCGGGGCGCGGCGGCAGCGGCACCGGCGGCCCCGCAGACGCCGGGGCAGGGACGAGATCAGGCGGCTGCGCGGACGCGATGGGACCGCCAACGAAGCCAAATGTGATCAGCAGCAACACGAAGGCCAGGCGGGCAGCGCGGGGTATCGAGGCGCGCATCATCAGGCTCCGACCAGGCCGCGCAGGATGTCCACAACCACCGGCGCCAACGCGGCTAGGAGGTAGCCGAAGGCTGCGTTGCGAAACGCCCCCTTCGCCTTTTCCACCTCACCGGGATCACCGTTGGCCAGCAAATACCGGACCCCGCCCACGGTCAGGAACACGGTCGCGACCAGGGCGAGGATGCCCATGACCCACGCCCGGATGTTGTTCAGCACCTCCTCCAGCGAGCCCACCAGCGCGACCACGTGCGTGGTCTCCGCCTGAGCCGGACACGCCACGGCCAGCACTCCGCAGAGCACCAGCACAACCAGGAACAGCCCCCGCCGAGCATCCAGGCGAGCAGGGCGACAGCGGAGTCGACGGCGTCGGGGCGAGGGGTGCAGCGAGGTGGTGTTGCGCATGAGGACACCTCCGGGGCGAGCGGAGTGGAAGCAGGACCTGCGACGGACACGGGAAGCCGGCGTCATCCCTGGGCTCCCGGCGCCTGGCCGCACGACGGCTGCGGACATGGCGTCAACGAAGACGACCCGCTTTCACCGGGAGTCACCGTGCGTGACCGATCGGCGGTTCCGGCGATGCCGGGGCCGGTGGGGTCGCGGGGCTGGTTGAGGTGGGTGGCAAGGCGTCCTTCGGCGCGCTGGCGCTGCTTCTTCAGGACCTCGTAGGAGTGGCCACCCTCGGCGGCGAGCTGGCGCAGTGACCGCCCGTCGAGGCGGGTCGCGGCGATCACGTCGGCTTCAACCGCAGTCACAACTCCGTCGGCGACCGCGCGGGCCAGCACCAAGTCCGGGTGTCCCGCATCAGCGGACGTCACAAACCGGATGGGAGCGCGCCCGGGGCCGGTCGTCTCCTCGCGGGGGCTGGTCTCCGAAGTGGGCGGCGGGGTGTCGAGTGCGTCGCGCAGGGCGGTGTGCCCGGCGCGAAACGCCGCCCATCGGAGCCGGTTCATGATGCCCGCGGCTTCGAGGTCGATCTCGGCTACTCCGGCCAGGAACCCGGTCAGCACGGCGGCGTGCAGGTCGGCCGCGTCCAGGGCATGACGGGCGGTGAGCCGAGTGGTGATGGTGATCAGCGCGGGCAAAGCCACGCCGACACAGGCCACGGTCCACGCCCCGCCTTCCGCACGGGAGCGGGTGACCAGATGCGTCCAGATCCGGTCCCGTAACGGTTGCGGGCACCGGCGGTGCAACACGACCTGCTGGACCTCATCCAGCGGCACCCATCGCAGGGGAAAACCGGGGAAGTTCCGTCCATTCAAGGCCAGCGGACGCGGGCCAGCAGTGAGCAACGAAAACGCGCGATGCGCGGTCGTGAGCGCACCGTTCTCACCAGAATCAGCATCCCGTTCGAGCGGGTCACGGCACATGGCAAACCTCCACAGAACACGGGGCGAACGACGCCCTGCAAGGAGGCCATGCGGGGTATTACCGAACTCGCACACACCACATACCGAGCACTCACACAACGAGTACCGAACTCTCACCGCACACTAACCAAGATCGTCCGCAGGGAGAGATAAGTGCCAGATCCCAGCGCACACCTTGATCGCTCACACATGCAGTGAGCTGCACTGTTAGTGGGCTAAACACGGCTTTGCGGGTTCACTCGCCGGACCTGGGGAACCTCGGCACCTCACACTAACCAAGATCACTAAAGATTTTTCAAGAAAATCTTGATTCAGCGCCTTGCCGATCAGTGACGACGAGACGAGCGAATGGTTCGATCACCCAGCACCTCTTCCCGCTTCGCCGACACGACACAGCCCACATCGAGGACGCTCGAAGATTTTTTAAAAAATCTAGCCTCGCCGTGTCCCATCCGGGCCAATTTTTCGGCATTTATAGGTGAGAACACCTTCACGGGCCACCGAGACCCCTCCCGCCGAAAGGACACACCCGATGCCGACCCCGCATTCCTCCCGCCCGCCTCGCCGCGGCACCGACC
>NZ_JAIUJZ010000262.1:0-10326 GCF_020176775.1 Saccharopolyspora sp. 6M | reverse complement strand
CCCCGCGCCCCCGCGCCCCCCCCCCCCCCCGGGGGGGGGGGGCCCCCCGCCCGCCGCCATCGAGGCGATCCGCGCCTACGGCGGCACCGCGATGGCGGACCCCGCGCTGCTGGGCGACCTCGCGCAGGTGCGGTCCCGCGCGCTGGTGGTGTGGGGCGAGGACGACCAGGTGATCGGCACCGGCTACGGCCGGGAGTACGCGGCCGCCTTCCCGGACGCCCGATTCGCGGTCATCACCGGCGCCGGGCACCTGCCGCAGGTCCAGGCACCGGCCGCGACCTTCGCCGTCATCGACGAGTTCCTGGCCGCGGCTCGGGGCTGACCGCGGGCTCCCGGGCCGGGTCGGCGAGCAGGCCGCGCAGCAGCTCCAACCGCTCCGCGGATCGGCTGCCCGGCTCGGCCGTGTAGGCGATCAGCACCGGCCCCGGCCCGCCCGGCAACGGGTAGGCGTCCCAGTCGAGGTCGAGCTCACCGACCAGCGGGTGCGCGAAGTGCTTGCGCCCGCGGGTGCGTTCCCGCACGTCGTGGCGCGCCCAGAACCGGCGGAACTCCTCGCTGCGCACGCTGAGCTCGCCGACCAGCTCCTTCGCCCGCGGGTGGTCCGGGTCGGCGGCCACGGAGGCGCGCAGCATCCCGATGTACTCCAACGCGCTCGACGCCCAGTCCGGGCACACCTCGCGGGCGTCCGGGTGGTGGAACAGCGCGCGCAGCACGTTGCGCTCGTGCGGCGGCTGCTGGTCGAGGCCGCCGAACAGCGAACCGGCGAGCGCGTTCCAGGCCAGCACGTCCAGGTGCCTGCCCAGCACCAGCGCGGGGCCGCCGATGGTGTGCAGCAGCCGCCGCGTGCTCGCGGGCACCCGCTCCGGGGTGCGCCGGCGCACCGGTTCCGGGCGGCGGGCGGCGCGGGCCAACGCGTGCAGGTGCCGGGTCTCGTCCTCGTCCAGTTCCAGCGCGCGGGCCAGCGCGTCCAGCACCTCCTCGGAGGGACGCACGTCCCGGCCCTGTTCCATCCGCTGGTAGTAATCGGTGCTGACCCCGGCCAGCAGCGCCAGCTCCTCGCGCCGCAGCCCGGCCACCTTGCGCCGCGGCCCCGGTTCCAGGCCGACGTCCTGCGGGCGCAGCCGGGCGCGCCGGGTGCGCAGGAAGTCGGCCAGCTCGCGGGAGTGGGAACCGTTCATAGCTGCGATTCTGCCCGCTCCGGGGCCGCGCAGGGTGGGTCCGGTGGTCCCAGGGAACGGGCGCCGACCGGTCCCGCCCGGCCTCACCGGAAAAGGAATTCGGCGGATGCTACGGGTCCCACACCATTCCGGAGAACGGTTGTCGTGTTCTCGCCAACGCCCCGGGTGAACCGGCCGTGAACCTGTTCGAAAGCACCGGATCATCCTCTGGGAATCGTCCACCCGGAACCTTATGATCATGCCGGTCACACGGCGATCGGAAGGTTGTGCTGCGATGGGAACACTGGAAACCGGCAGAAGGCGCGGCACCCGGCGGCTCGGGAAGTCCTCGTTCGCGTTCCGCGCCCTGGTCGGCACCGCGGTGCTGTTCGTGGGCCTGCCACCTGCGGTGGCGCTGGCCGATCCGCCGCAGGCGCTGCCCGGCAGCGCGGCCGAGGCGGACGCGAAGTGGCAGCCCGCTTTCGATTACGACGGTGACGGCTGCTATCCCACTCCGGCCATCGGGCCGGACGGCACCCTCGCTCCCGGATTGGAACCGTCCGGTGCGCTGAACGGGAATTGCCACGACCAGTCGGACTTGGACAACACCAATTCCTACTCGCGCTCGAAGTGCGACGGCGACTGGTGCGCGTACATGTACGACCTCTACTTCGAGAAGGACCAGGCGCTCGGCGGGGTGCACGACGCGTTCGGGCACCGCCACGACATCGAGCACGTGGTGATCTGGGTGAACGACGACCAGGCGAAGTACGTCTCCACCTCCGCGCACGGCGACTTCTCCACCTACCCGGCCGAGGAGGTGGGCTTCGAGGACACCCACGCGAAGATCATCTACCACAAGGACGGGCCGAGCACGCACTGCTTCCGCCTCGCGGGCAAGGACGAGGAGCCGGAGAACCACTACGGCACCTGGCAGTACCCGGACCTGGTGAGCTGGGAGAACTACCCGGAGGGCATCCGCGACGCGCTGACCTCCGCCGACTTCGGCAGCGCCAGCCTCGGCATCAAGGACGACGCCTTCGCGGGCAACCTCGCGAAGGCCAAGCCCGACGACATCCAGTTCGACCCGGAGGCCTGAGCCCCACCCGGCCGGGCGCGCGCCCCCCCCCCGGGGCCCCGGTTGACCCGCACCCCCCCCGGGGGGCCCCCCCCCCCCCCGCCCCATACCCCCACCCGCCCGCGCGCGCCGCCCGGCCGGTCCCCGGGTTCACCGGCACTCCGCGCGGGCGGCGCTCGCCCCGCGCTCCGCTTCCCCGCTCCGGCCGGCGCTCCTCCCCCGGCTCCAGCGGACCAGGGCGATCGCGAGTCCGAAGACCACCGCGAATTCGACGAGCAGGACGGCCCAGACGGCGACCGACGACATGGCGACTCCTCTCCGAGGGGATCGTGCGACTTCCATCGTCGGTTCGGCCCACCCCCGCGACCAGTGGCCGGATGGACAACATGTGGAAGAATCGGGCCATGACGCGGACGAAGGTCGTGGTGCTGGTGCGGCCGGGGTTGCAACCGATGGAGCTGGGGATCGTGCACCAGCTGTTCGCGCTGGCGACCGGCCCCGGCGGTGAACCCCACTACGAGGTGCTGACCTGCGCGCCGGTTCCCGGGCAGGTGCGCACCACCGGGGACTTCGAGATCACCGTCCCGCACGGGCCGGAGGTCCTCGCGGACGCCGACCTCGTGTTCGTGCCCGCCTCCGATGCGGACTACGTGGCGGATTTCGCGCTCCCCGACGACGTGCGGGACGCGCTCGCCCGGGTTCCGGCGCGCCCGCGGATCGCGTCGATCTGCAGCGGGGCGTTCGTGCTCGCCGCGGCCGGACTGCTCGACGGGCGGCGGGCCACCACGCACTGGAACGCGGCCGACCGGTTCCGCCGCGCGTTCCCGCGGGTCGAACTGGACCCGGCGGTGCTGTACGTGGACGAAGGGCCGGTGCTGACCTCCGCGGGCGAGACCTCCGGGATCGACCTGTGCCTGCACCTGATCCGGGAGGCCCACGGCACGGCGGTCGCCAACGACGTCGCGCGGCTGGCGGTGGTGCCCGCGCACCGCGACGGCGGGCAGGCCCAGTTCATCCGCCGCGCCGTGCCCGACCCGCGCAGCTCGTCCACCGCGCGCGCCCGCGCGCTCGCGCTGGAGAACCTGCACCGCGCGCTGCCGCTGCGCGAACTCGCCGAGCTCGAATCGATGAGCGTGCGCACCTTCACCCGCCGGTTCCGCGACGAGACCGGGCTGTCCCCGGTGCAGTGGCTGACCGGGCAGCGCGTCGAACGCGCCCGGCAGCTGCTGGAGGAGACCGAACTGCCGGTCGACCAGATCGCCGCCGACGCCGGGTTCGGCACCGCCGCCTCGCTGCGCCAGCACCTGCGGGCCCGGCTGGGCATCTCCCCCAGCACTTACCGCGGCACCTTCCGGCCTGGCGGCACCGACGACGCCGCCTGATCAGTCCGCAGTGGACGATCGGCGGGTTTGCCGTCACACCAGCGAGTTCTCCCACAGCTCACGAAGGGAATCCGGCGCGAGGACCCGGCCGGGCGGGCCCGCGGCGTGCAGGCGCCCGTCGCGGAGCAGCAGCGCGTGGTCGGCGTCCCGCGCCTCGGCGAGGTCGTGGGTCACGTGGACGACGGTGGTGCCGCGGGACTTCTCCTCGTCCAGCACCTCGGTGATCCGCCGCTGCGCGGTGACGTCGAGCCCCGCCGCCGGTTCGTCGAGCAGCAGCAGTTCGGCCTGCTGCGCGAGGCCCTGCGCGACCAGCACCCGCTGCCGCTGACCGCCGGAGAGCGCGCCGCGCGGGCGGTCCGCCCGCTCGCCCACGTCCAGCCGTTCCAGGCAGTCGGCGACGATGCGGCGGTCCTGCCGCGACAACCGCCGCCACGGCCCGGTCCGCGCCCACCGCCCCATCTCCACGGTGGCGCGCACCGTCATCGGCAGCGCGTCCGACACCGCGCTGCGCTGCACCACCAGCGCCACCTCCCCCCGGCGCCGCACCGAACCCGAGGTCACCGGCAGCACGCCGGCGAGCACGCCGAGCAGCGTGGACTTCCCGGAACCGTTGGGGCCGACCACCGCCGTGCGGGCGCCGATGGGGAACGCGGCGGTGACCCGGTGCAGCACCGGGTTCCGGCGGTATCCCGCGGACACCTCGTGCAGCACCGCCGCGGGGTGGTCTTCGTCGGTGATCGCTCTCACGGGAGACAGTCTACAACGACAATCGTTTTCAATATAGGGTGATCCGTCATGGATTGGTTGTTCATCCCTTTTGAGGTGTCCTTCGTGCAGCGCGCGCTGTGGGCCGGGGTGCTGGTCTCGCTGATCTGCGCGCTCGCCGGCACCTGGGTCGTGCTGCGCGGCATGGCCTTCCTGGGGGACGCCATGTCGCACGGGATGCTGCCGGGGGTGGCGCTCGCGGCGCTGCTCGGCGGTGACCTGCTGCTCGGCGCCGCGCTGAGCGCCGGGGTGATGGCCTTCGGCGTGACGGTGCTGGGGCGGTCGCGGCGGCTGTCCGCGGACACCGGGATCGGGCTGCTGTTCGTGGGCATGCTCGCCGCCGGGGTCATCATCGTGTCGCACTCGCAGTCGTTCGCCGTGGACCTCACCGGATTCCTGTTCGGCGACGTGCTCGCCGTGACCCCGCCCGAACTCGGGCAGCTCGGCATCGCGCTCGCGCTGGCCGCGCTGATCTCGCTGGCCGGGCACCGCGCCTTCGTCGCGCTCGCCTTCGACCCGCGCAAGGCCCGCACCCTCGGCCTGCGCCCCGGCCTCGCGCACGCGCTGCTGCTGGGCCTGGTGACGCTGGCGATCGTCGCCTCCTTCCGCGTCGTCGGCACGCTGCTGGTGTTCGGGCTGCTCATCGCGCCGCCCGCGGCGGCCGTGCTGTGGGCGAAGCGGATTCCGGTGGTGATGGCGGTGGCCGCCGCGCTCGGGATGCTCTCCACCGCGCTCGGGCTGCTGGCGTCCTGGCACTGGGGCACCGCCGCCGGCGCGACCATCGCGGCCACCGCCGTCGCCCTCTTCTTCCTGTCCGCGCTCGGCGCCGAACTGCGCGACCGGGTGCGGGATCGACCGCACCGAACGGAGCCCGCCCTGTGAAACCGACACCGACCGTCCTCGTCGCGGCGCTCGCGCTGGCGACCACCGCCTGCGGGGCACCGGCCGAACCACCACCGCCCGCGCCGCACGGATACGTGGCGGGCGCCGAGGAATCCGCCGAAGCGCAGTCGCGGCTCGTCGTCGCCGACGCCACCACCGGCGGGGTGCGCGTGCTCGACCTGCTCACCGAGGAGGTCGTGGAACTCGCGCCGGTGCCCGGGATCCGGGCGATCAGCACCGACGGGCGGCACGCCTACCTCAGCGGCGACCGCGGCACGCACGTCGTCGACAGCGGGTCCTGGATGGTCGACCACGGCGACCACGTGCACTACTACCGGGCCGAGATCCGCGACGCCGGCGACCTCGCCGGAGCGGCCGTCGCGGCGCACGGCGATCCGAAGGTCTCCGCGGTGTCCACCCGGGACGGCGCGGCGGTGCTGCTGGACCGGACGGCGCTCGACGCCGGCACCGCCCGCCCCACCGGCGAGGTCCCCGTCGCGCCCGGAACCGCCGCCGTGCCCTACGAGGCCCACCTGATCGCCGCCGGCGCCGACGGCACCGTGCGGGTGCTCGACCGGTCCGGGAAGCCGACCGCCACCGTGGAACCGCCCTGCCCCGAACCGGAGGGCACCGCGCTGACCCGGCGCGGCGTCGTGTTCGGCTGCGCCGACGGCGCGTTGCTCGTCGCCGAGGACGACGACGCCTTCCACGGCGAGAAGATCCCCTACCCGCGCGCGGTCGGCGCGGGCGAACGCGCCCGCGACTTCCAGCAGCGCCCCGGCAGCTCCACCCTCGCCGCCCGCGCGGGCGACCGCGGCACCTGGTCGCTCGACGTCGGTGACCGCGCCTGGACCTACGCCGAGACCGGGCCGGCCGTCGCGGTGAACGCCGTCGGCGAGGGCGGCCCGCTGCTGGCGCTCACCGCCGACGGCGTGCTGCACGCCCACGACCCGGAAACCGGGGAGCAGACCGCGGAAACCCGCGTCACCGCGCGGCCGGTGGACCCGGCCGGACCGCTGCCGGTGATCCTGGTGGACACCTCCCGCGCCTACGTCAACGACGTCGCCACCGGCACCGTGCACGAGATCGACTACAACGACTCGCTGCGCCAGGCCCGCCGGTTCGAGCTCGGCGGGCAGGCCACGCACGTGGTGGAGACCGGCCGATGAGCGCCCGGCTCACGGCCGCCGTCGCGGTGCTCGCCGCGCTGCTCGGCCTCACCGCCTGCACCGGTTCCGCGCAGCGCGCCGAGATCGTGGTGACCACCAACATCCTCGGCGACATCACCCGCAACGTCGTCGGCGACCAGGCCGAGGTGTCGGTGCTGATGCGCCCCGGCGCCGACCCGCACTCGTTCGGGATCTCCGCGCAGCAGGCCGCGGAGGTGGAGCTCGCCGAACTCGTCGTGCACAACGGGCTCGGGCTCGAAGAAGGCGTGCAGCGCACCGTCGACGCCGCCCGCGGCGCCGGGGTCGCCACCCTGCCCGTCGCCGAACGCGTCGACCCGATCGACTACACCGGCGACGAATCCCGCGGCCAGGCCGACCCGCACTTCTGGACCGACCCGAGCCGCGTCGCCGAGGCCGTCGACCTCATCGCGCAGCAGGTCGTCGAGCACGTCGACGGCGTCGACCCGGCGGTGGTGCGGGCCAACGCGGACCGCTACCGGGGCGAGGTCGAGGCGCTCGACGGCGAGACGGCGCGGCGCTTCGCCGAGTTGCCCGCCGAACGACGCAAGCTCGTCACCAACCACCACGTGTTCGGCTACCTCGCGCAGCGCTACGACTTCGAGGTGATCGGCGCGGTCATCCCCAGCGGGACCACGCTGGCCTCCCCCAGCGCCGCCGACCTCGCCGACCTCGCCGGAGCCGTGCGCGCCGCCGGGGTGCGGGCCGTGTTCGCGGACTCCTCGCAGCCCGACCGGCTCGCCCGCGCGCTCGCCGACCAGGCGGGGCTGGACGTGCGGGTGGTGCCGCTGTTCTCCGAATCGCTGAGCCCGCCCGGTGGCGGCGCCGCGACCTACCTGGAGATGGCGCGGGCCAACGCCGACGCCATCGCCACCGGACTCGCCGGATGACCCGGCGCGCGAACCTCCCACCGCACGAGAGAAGAGGACCGATCATGCCTTCCTCCAGCAAGATCGCGAGCATCGCCGCCGCGGCGCTGGTGCTCGGCGCCTGCGCCGCCCCCTCGCCGGAACCCGCGGCGGAACCGCCGACGGGCCCGCCGGTGCCGGAACCGATCGTGGCGAGCTACGACGGCGGCATCTGGGTGCTCGACGGCCGCACCCTCCAGGTCGCCGCGGACCTCCCGCTGCCCGGGTTCAACCGGCTCAACCCCGCGGGCGACGACGAGCACGTGGTCGTCTCCACCTCCGAGGGCTTCCAGCTGCTGGACGCCGCGCACCCCGAGCTGACCGACGTGAAGTTCCCCGGCGCGAAGCCCGGCCACGTCGTGCGCCACGCCGGCCGCACCGTGCTGTTCAGCGACGGCACCGGGGAGGTCACCTCCTTCGACCCGGCGCAGCTCGGCGACGGGAAACCCGCCACCGAGCACCACACCACCGCCGAACCGCACCACGGCGTCGCCGTCGAGCTGGAGGGCGGCGAACTGCTCACCACCCTCGGCAACGAGGACGAGCGGGTCGGCATCGTCGTGCTCGACGCGGACCGGAAGGAGATCGCCCGCAACGAGGACTGCCCCGGCGTGCACGGCGAGGCGACCGCGCAGGGCGGTGCCGTCGTCGTCGGCTGCGAGGACGGCGCGGTGCTCTACCGGGACGGGAAGATCACGAAGATCCACAGCCCCACCGAGTACGGCCGGATCGGCAACCAGGCCGGTTCCGAGCACTCCCCCGTGGTCCTCGGCGACTACAAGCAGGACGAGGACGCCGAGCTGGAGCGCCCCGAGCAGGTCTCGCTCATCGACACCGCCACCGGCTCGCTGAAGCTGGTCGACCTCGGCACCAGCTACACCTTCCGGTCGCTGGCCCGCGGCCCGCAGGGCGAAGCGCTGGTGCTCGGCACCGACGGCGGCCTCCGCGTCATCGACCCGGCCGCGGGACGCGTCGTGCGGACCATCCCGGTCACCGGGTCCTGGCAGGAGCCGCTGGAGTGGCAGCAGCCGCGGCCCGCGCTGTTCGTCCGCGGCGGCACCGCCTACGTCACCGACCCGGGCGAGAAGGTGATCCACGCGATCGACCTCGCCACCGGCGAGAAGACCGCGACCGGGCAGCTGCCCGCCGCGCCCAACGAGCTCAGCGGCGTGCAGGCCTGACCCCGGATCGATCGAGGACGCCGGGGCCCCCGGCCCCCCCCCCCCGGCGCCCCGCCGCGGGGGGGGGGGGGGGCCCCCCCCCGCCCCCCCCCCGGGGGGGGGGGGGCCGGCGCCCCCCGGCCGGGGCACCGCGGCGCGGCGGCCCCCCCCCCCGGGGGGCCCCCGCGTCGCGTTCGCCGAGTTGCCGACACATGCGCGCCCACTAATGTGACGGGGGCCGGAAGGTTGCTCCATCCGGCGGTCGTGTCCGAACGAAACGCAGTTGCGAGGTTTTCATGACCACCGCTCACGCCCAGCACACCGACCACCAGCACGCGCACGGACCGGATTGCGGGCACGTGGCCGTCCCGCACGGCGACCACACCGACTACGTGCACGACGGGCACCTGCACCGCGCTCACGACGACCACTACGACGAGTGCGAGCAGACCGAGCACGTCGCGCACGACGGGCACTCGCACGTGCACGGCTCCGGCTGCGGCCACGTCGCCATCCCGCACGGGGACCACACGGACTACCTGCACGACGGGCACCGCCACGCCGCGCACGACGACCACTACGACGAGCACTGACGAACCGCACCACCCCGGGGGGGGGGGGGGGCCGGCGCCCGCGCCGCCGGAGGGACGGCCGGGGGTGGCCCCACGCGGTACGTCCCCGCCCGCCCCGGCCCCCCCCCCCGCGGGCGGGGGCCCGCGGTGGGGGGGGCGGGGGGGGCGGGTCGGGGGGGGGGGGGGGCGGGGGTCACCCGCGGCGCCGTGGGCGGGTGGCCTGGGCTGGGGCCGGGTTCGCCGCTTCACGACTCCGACGCCACCAACCGCAGCTCGGTCCCCGCCGCCCGGATCCCCTCCGCCGCCGCGTCGGCCAGCGCGGCGTCGGTGACGACCTCGTCGAAGGCGGTCAGCGGCGCGACCTTGTAGCGCCCGAACGTCCCGTACTTGGAGGATCCGGCGACCAGCAGGGATTTCGAGGCGGTGGCCATCGCGGCGTGCTTGACCTCCACCTTGCGCTCGGACGGCGTGGTGACGCCGCGCAGCAGGTCCCAGGAGCTGGCGCTGACGAACGCGACGTCCAGTGCGAGCTGCCGCAGCGTGGCGGCGGCGAGCCGTCCGACGGTGGAGCGGTTCGCCGGTTCGACGAGCCCGCCGAGGTGGATCACGTCGAGGTGGGTGGCGGGCAGCAACCGCTCCACGGCGGTGAAGTCGTTGGTGACGACGGTGAGCTCCGCGCGCTCCACCAGCAGCGGGATCATGGTGAGCATCGTGGTGCCCGCGTCGAGGTAGACGGTCATGCCGTCGCGGACGTGCCGGGCCGCTTCCCGCGCCATCGCCTGTTTCGCGGGCTGCTCGGTGACGGACTTGTCCTGGTAGGTCGGTTCGGCGTGCAGCTGGCTGGCGATGCGGGCGCCGCCGGGCACGGAGAACACGAGCCCGCGGCGTTCGAGTTCGGCGAGGTCGCGGCGCACCGTCATGTGCGAGATGCCGAACAGCTGGGTGATCTGCTGGACGCTGAGCACGCCTTCGCGCCGCAGGTGCTTGACCAGTTGTTCGCGCCGCTGGTCCGGAATGAGCGGCGGGTTGCCCGACGCGTCCATGCCCTGCTCCCGTCTCGTGCCGCCGGGCTGCTCCGCCCGGCGGCTCCCATTGTCGCGGCCGTCCGCCCGGGGCTCCGCGGAACCCGCTGGAAACCCCGCCCGCCCGGGCGCGCCGGGCGGGCGGGGGGCTCGATCAGGTGACCAGCGCGCTCAGCAGCAGGACGCCGCCGCGGCTCAGCACCGCCTGCACGG
>NZ_JAIUJZ010000261.1:0-10721 GCF_020176775.1 Saccharopolyspora sp. 6M | reverse complement strand
GCGGCTGCGGGATCCGACGGTCTCGGCGGCCTTGATCGAGGCGGAGTCGATGATCCCGGCGCTGGGCGCGGCCCGGCGACCTTCGGCCAGTCGTGCCCGGTCACGCAGCGCGTCGAGTAGGTGCTGAGTGGCGTCGTGGTGTTCCCAGGCGGCGAAGTGGTTGTACACAGTGGACCACGGTGGGAAATCCGCTGGTAGAGTTCGCCATGTGATGCCGTTGTCGACGACGTAGAGGATCGCGTCGACGATCTCGCGGCGGCAGTGCTTGGCTCGGCGGCCACCTCGCCCGGTTAGCCAGCCCGGCGTGGGCAGCAACGGTTCGATGAGCTTCCATTGAGCGTCGGTCATGTCCGACGGATAGCGCCGTGACCTGCTTGGAGACTGGTGCGTGGTCGCCAACAGGCGGCAGGATCGACCCCCTGCGGGCAGGGTCGACGAACTCGGGCACGATGGCATCCGGGACTCCTCGGTAGAGCGGATGACCAGACACCACTCGATCTACCAGGGGTCCTTTCTCATCTCCGCAGCCGCCCCGACGACCAACATCAGTTCAGGAACAGGCTCTCAGGGCGAGTGGGCGAGTGGGCGAGTGGGCGAGTGGGCGAGTGGGCGAGTGGGCGAGTGGGCGAGAGCGTTGGGCGGGGAGTGGGGATGGCGCTCTCGGCTTCGACGCTGTCGACGACGATGCGAAATTCCAGTCGAGTCGGAGCCGGGTCGCGCTGCTGATCGGACGTGAGCAAGGGGCCCGCATCGACAGGCCGCCCAATATCGGCCAGCCCACCTCGCCGCGGTCGCGGGCGGACACTTGAACCGTTCCGCGGCGGTGCGGGCGCCAGGTCCGAGCGTCCTCAACGATCGGCGGGCCAGGCGTCCCCTCGCCCCCTGGTGCGAACGGGCACTAGCGTGAGTCGTTGCGGCGCGACGTGTGGTACCTCGCATCGTCCAGGCCGTCTTCTCCGGCGTCATCCGTCCACAACGTGCTGAGGAACTACACCGAGGCCGCGAACGCGTCCCAGACGTGCAGGGACGCGTCCGCACCGCTGTGTAGGGATTTCGGCTCGGCGCCGTCCCGGATCTGTACCGAGAGGCCGAGCAGCAGCCCGTGGAGCAATCCGCTCAGTCCGATCACGTCGGTGTCCTGCCGGAGCTCGCCCGTGTCGACCGCTCGGATCACGCACCACTCGATGCCCTGCCGGTCTTCCTCGCGCCGCCGTGCGACGGCGTCGCGCACCGACGTCGGTGTCTGCTCGCCGGTGAGGCCGCTGGACAGGGCGACCAGGCATCCGGCGGGATGGCGCGGATCAGTCTGCATGTCGATCGAACCGTGCAGGAGTCGTGCGATGGCATCACGTCCGGAGAGACCCGGGTCGCGGACGACATCGGTGATGGCCCCCCAGCTCGACACATAGCGTTTCAACGCGCGCTCGAACAGGGCGGCCTTGGATTCGAACGCCGCGTAGAAGCTCGCCGACGAGATGCGCATCGCCGCGCGCAAGTCTGCGAGAGATGTCCCCTCGTACCCCTGCTCCCAGAACAGCAGCATCGCCGCATCCACTGCGGCATCGACGTCGAAGGTGCGCGGTCGACCTGCGGGCATCAGTCCTCGTCTCATTCGGGATCAGTCGATCCAGTTTGACAAGCGTCGCTCTTGCGGTCAATACTGGATCAACTGATCTGGAATTGGAGCTGCCTGTGACTGAGGCCATCGAGACCGTCCGCACCGCATCGACGGCGCGTCGCACACTGCCGTTCGGAGCCCTTGTCGTGATGGCGATGGTCGGGTTCATCGTGATCGCCACCGAAACGATGCCGGCGGGGCTTCTGGCCGAGATCTCGCACGGCTTGGACACCTCGCCCGGCGTGACCGGGCAGCTTGTCAGCGCTTACGCCCTTGGCACGGTCCTCGCGGCGATCCCGTCGACGGCGCTGACCCGAACTGTCCGGCGAAAGCCGGTGCTGCTCGTCGGAATCGTCGGCTTCGTCGTGGCGAACACGGTGACGGCCCTCGCGCCCGGGATCGTGATCGCGCTGATCGCCCGATTCGTCGCTGGTGGGTTCTCGGGCCTGTTGTGGGGGATGCTCGCGGGATACGCGCGACGGATCGCGGCACCCGAGCATGCCGGTCGAGCGCTCGCCATCGCCATGACGGGGACGCCGGTGGCGCTTGCCGTCGGAACGCCGCTGGGCTCCTGGCTGGGCGCTGCGACGGACTGGCGGTGGGTGTTCGGCGCGATGTCGGCCCTGTCCGTGATCGCGTTCGTGCTCACCGTGGTGCTGGTCCCTGACGCGCCCGGACAGTCCGCCTCGAGCAGCCGCTCGCTTCGACGAGTCGTGGGGATCCCTGGGGTCGGCGTGATCCTCGTCGTGGTGTTCGTGTGGATGTTCGCGCACAACCTCGAGTACACGTATATCGCCGAGTACCTGGGGGCCATCGCAGCGGCGCTTCCGGTCGGCGTGGCGCTCGTCGTCTTCGGTGTCGCATCGCTGGTGGGCGTGTGGCTCACCGGAGTCGCTGTCGACCGTCATCTCCGTCGCACCACCCTCGCGGGAGTCGCTGCGTTCGTCGTGGGCGGACTCGTTCTGGCCGTCGGCGGCACGTCCCCGGTGCTGGTCATCGTCGGTCTCGCACTCTGGGGCGTCGGATTCGGCGGCGCCGCGACGCAACTGCAGACGGCGATGGCGTTGGCCGCGGGCGACAACGCGGACGTT
Source organism: Saccharopolyspora sp. 6M (assembly GCF_020176775.1). Taxonomy (NCBI): domain Bacteria; kingdom Bacillati; phylum Actinomycetota; class Actinomycetes; order Pseudonocardiales; family Pseudonocardiaceae; genus Saccharopolyspora; species Saccharopolyspora sp. 6M. Next base: position 8,012 of record NZ_JAIUJZ010000261.1, on the reverse strand, counting down.
GCCAACTCCATTCTGACCGTCGCGTTCAACCTCGCGATCTTCGCCGCGGCAGCGGCCGGCGCGACGCTGGTCGACGGTGGAGCGGCGACAGTGCTCCCGCTGGCGATGGCGGCACTGAGCCTTGTCGCTCTCGCGCTCGTAGCCGGCGGACGCAGGCACGCGTTCACGCCGTGAGCCGACCCCCCTGCACGCGCCTGTTCCGAATGCTCCAACCCGATTGAAAGTGGACCTCATGCACCCATCGGCACGTGCCGATCGCGCTGGCACGATCACGATCGGCGGCGACCTGGACGTCGCCCGCCTCGGCTTCGGCACCATGCGGCTTCCCGGCCCCGGCATCTGGGGACCGCCGCGCGACCACGACGAGGCGATCCGCGTCATCCGCCGTGCCGTCGACCTCGGTGTCACGTTCATCGACACCGCCGACTCGTACGGGCCGGCGGTCGCCGAGGAACTCATCAAGGAAGCCCTTCACCCGTACCCGGACGACCTCGTGATCGCGACGAAGGCCGGACTCCTGCGCCCCGGCCCGATCGTGGCGCCGGGCCCCTGGCCCCGATGCGGACGCCCGGATTACCTCAAGCAGCAGGCGGAGCTCTCACTCCGCAGGCTCGGCGTCGAAAGACTCGACCTCTTCCAACTGCACCGCGTCGACGAGACGGTGCCATTCGAGGACCAGATCGGCGCGCTCGCAGACCTCCGCGCGGCCGGAAAGGTGCGGCACGTCGGACTCTCCGGCGTCTCGGTCGCCCAGCTGGAAGCCGCACGCAGCATCGTCCCGATCGTCGCTGTGCAGAACCGTTACAACCTCACCGACCGCTCCGAGACCGCAGTGCTCGACTGGGCGACCTCCCACGGAATCGCATTCATCCCGTTCGCGCCGCTTTCCGTCGGAGCCCTCGCCGAGCCGAGGGGCGCGATCGGCCAGATCGCGGCGACGCACGGTGTCCCGGCCGGGAGCGTCGCCCTCGCATGGCTGCTCAAACGCTCGCCGATGATGCTTCCGATCCCGGGCACCTCGACGGTCGCGCACCTCGAGGAGAACATCCGAGGCGCGGCGCTGGACCTCTCCGACGACGAACTCGACCTCATTGGCCGCGACACCCGCTGACCCGACCACTTGACGACGAAAGATCCGAAAGCAGCAGGCCCGTGATTCTCATGATCTCGAACTACACACGATCCCTCGACGAGGTCTCCACGATCCGCCCCCAGCACCTGGCGTTCCTCGACGAACTCGAGGCGCGCGGGCTCGTTGTCTCCGCTGGGATGCGGAACCCGCCTACCGGCGGTGTTGTGCTCCTCGCCACCGACGACGTCGACGACGCACACGCGCTCATGGCCGACGACCCGTACGCGAAAGCCGGCTACTCGATCTACCAGGCTGTCGGATGGAACCCCGTCCGCGGCGTCCTCGCCGACTGGGCCGCGCACTGAGGCGATCAGCGCGTCCATGTCAGCATCGCTACATACCGGTCGTCTCTGAGATACCGATGGTATATTCATTCCCATGGGCAGGGGGAGCCGGGTGCGACGGCAGCAGGAGACGCGGGAGGCGATCCTGGCAGCCGCGTACACCTTGTTCTGCAGCAAGGGGTATGGGGGCGCGTCTCTTGCTGAGATCGCCGAGTCGGCGGGCTTCACGAAGGGAGCGGTGTATGGGCTGTTCCGGAGCAAGGAGGACCTCTTTCTCGCACTCGCGAAGGCGCGCACGACCGAGCTCGTCGCGGAGGTAGGGGAGATTCTCGGACGCTCCGCGTCCCGTCAGCAGCGCCTTGACGCCTTGGCGGGCTGGGTGCGGAGGAGGGCGGACGCGGAGCGCGAGTGGTTCCTCGTCAACGCGGAGTTCTCGATCCTGGCGGCGCGTCGTCCTCACTTGCTCCCTGATCGACGTGCAGCAGCCGCCAACACCGTCGCGGACGTCATGAACGTCCTCCAGATCGACTCGCTCGGCGATGGCGCTGGTGTGAACGAGAACGTCGGACGGGTCGTCCTCGCGCTCGCGGACGGGCTCGCGTTGCAGCTCGCACTGGACGAGGCCGTGGACATCGCGCACATCTTCACGGACGCCCTCACTCGGTTGCTGGGCTCAGGGCCAGCCGAGGGCCGTGACAGGGACGGACGCTCTTGAACGCGGACGGTGGCGGAGCGGAAGGCGACTCGGGGCCGGAGGGGGTGTCCCGTAGGCGCGTGGTGGCGGGTATCGGTGTGGGGACCCTGATCGCGGCCGCAGCGGGGTTCGGCCTCGCCGCGACACCGCGAGTTCCGGCCTCAACCCCGTCGGCCCTCGTCGATCATCACCTGCACATTCAAGGTCCCGCGGCGACCACACACCTGCGGCGCCTTCGCACCGAACACGGCGAACTTGCCACGCTCTCGCTGCTGAACCGAGAGGCGTTCGCCGTACGCACGGGAGAAGACGCGGTGCGGGTACTCGACGCGGCGGGCATCGGCCGCGGCGTGCTCCTGTCGGAGGCGTACATGCTGGGCTCGGCCGAACTTGTGCGGGAAGAGAACGCCTTCAACGTCGATGCCGCGCGTACATCTCGCGGACGGTTGTGCGCCTGCGTGGGAGTGAATCCGTTCATGACCAGCGCGGTCGATGAGTTGCGCCACTGGGCGGGGCAAGACGGGGTCGTCGGTGCAAAGCTTCACCTCGCCAACAGCGGGTTCGATCCGCAGTCGACGGACTCAGTGGACCGTCTGGTTCAGATCGTCAGAGAGTGCCGCGTTCTGGATCTTCCGCTGGTCATCCACCCTCGGCACTCGCCCGACTACTCGAGAGAAGCCGCCGACGTTTTGATCAACGGCGTGCTGTGTGAGGCCGAAGGGCTACCGGTCCAGATCGCGCACGCCGGCGGCTGGGGTGGGCTCGACGAGTCGACCTTCGCCGCCCTGCAGGGATATCAGGACGCGATCGAAGCATCCCGTCCGGGAACGAGCCTGCTGCAGATCGACCTCGCCGTGGTCGTGCAGGCCCCCTGGGCCGACGGCGAGAAACTGCATCGGCTCGTCGAGCACATGCGGCACATCGGAGTCGAACGCTTCCTAATGGGGTCGGATTGGCCCGCCATCGCGTCCCCCGGCGATCACAACCGACTGTTGCTCGGACAACTCCCCTTGAGTGAGTCGGAACGGCGGACAGTTCTGAAGAACGTCGCGAACTATCTCGGGACAGCACATGCGTGAGAGATCCACCGACCGCATGCCGGCATCGCCCCGCCCCGTATTGGCTCGGCCCATACTGCCGCTCGCGGTCGCGACAGCGACCGTGCTGTTGGCGTCCGCACCTCTGGTCGGCCTGGTCTGGTTCACCGCTGTCCAGGCCGTGACATCGATTCTGGCGTTCGTGATCCTGCTGCTGGTGCTCCGGTACGCCCGGTGGCTCTGGGCGGCTGCCGTGGCGTTCGCCCTGCTCCTGCTCCAGCCAATATGGCCTGTCGCCCCGAACCCGCTGACACACTCCGCGACGATAGTCGCCAGCACCATGCTCCTCCTGTCCGTCGGTCTGTCCGTTCGTGCTCCGAAGCGGCGCAAGCGAGAACGGCCGAGAACTCCACCGCCTCAGCTGGACGCCCCACCCGTCGATGGGCGTGTCAGCGACATGTCGGTTCGGCGCGGAGGCCATCGAGGAGCAGGTCGAGGAGACGGTCAGCACTGATCGTTCCCGCGGCTTGCTGCGACACCGTGAAGATGCCGATGAGGCTGGCGGAGATCTCGGTGGGGGTGATGTCTGCGCGGAGGTCCCCGGCCTCGTTTCCTGCCTGGACGATGGTGGAGATGGCGTCGAGGATCTGATCGCGTGTGTGCGCGTGGGGGAGATCGCCGGTCTCGACCATCGTGAGCAGGGTGTTGAGCATGCCGCTCTTGGTGGCGATCCACTCGCCGTAGAGGTCCATCCAGAGTCGGAGGGCTCTTGCCGGGGCGTGCATCGTGAGGAGCTCTCGTGCGCCGGCGGTGAGGCGGGTGACCTGGTCGCTGTAGACCGCGGCGACGAGCGATTCGCGGGTGGGGAAGTGGCGGTAGAGAGTCCCGATCCCCACGCCGGCATCGCGCGCGATGGCTCGCATCGACGGCTCCGCGCCGTCGCCCCTCGTGAGTGCGCGGGTAGCGACCGCGAGGAGGTGGGCACGGTTACGGGCGGCATCTGCGCGCGGCTGATGAGCGTCAGAAGTTGTCAAACGGATCACGCTCCGGTTAGAGTGAGGATATATACGGAGCATAGTCCGTTTTGATGATGGATGAGAGCAGGTAGCGGGATGAGTGGACAGCGGGACGATCGGATCGACGCGCAGACGGGGCGGGCGGTGCTGTTCGAGTCGTTCGGCGGGCCGGAGAACCTGACGGTGCGGAACGTGCCTGCGCCGCAGGCGGGGCCGGGGGAGATCCGGATCCGGGTCGCCGCGGCGGGGCTGAACCCGATGGATTGGGTGATGACTTCCGATGCGGAGACCGCGGCCCGGTTCGGGCTGTCGCTGCCGTGCGGCTACGGCACGGACTACGCCGGCGCGGTGGACCAGGTGGGCGAGGGCGTGACCGGGTATGCGGTGGGTGACCGAGTGTTCGGGACGGCGCTCTCGCGCTCTCTGGCCGACTACATCCTGATGAGCGCAGACGGCGACATCGCCTCGGGCGTCGCCCACCACACCCCCGATGGTGTCGACGACCGGACGGCGGCGACGCTGGCGATCGCTGGAAGCACCGCTGTCGCCGCCTTGGCGAAGCTCGATCTCGGTCCGGACGACACGGTGCTGATCGGAGGGGCCGGCGGTGGCGTGGGCGTGTTCGCCGTGCAGCTTGCTCGACTGGCCGGGGCGCGCGTGATCGGGACGGGATCTGCGGCATCCGCGGAGTACCTGTCAAGCCTGGGCGCCACACCAGTGACGTACGGCGACGGCCTCGTCGAGCGGGTCCGGGCACTGGACGGTGCCCTGCCGACAGCGGCGCTCGACCTTCACGGCACCGACACCGTCGGTGTCGCTCGGGAGCTCGGCGTTCCCGACGATCGCATCTGCACCATCGCGGCCGCGGTTCCCGGGGTGCACGCCGCCAACGGTGCGGCGGCGGGTGCAGAGGCGCTGCAGAACATCGCGCGTCGTGTCGCCGAGGGGGAGCTGCGCGTCCCGATCGCGGAAACGTTCCCCCTGGACGAAGTTCGCGCCGCGGTCGAGCTCCAGGCCGCCCGCCACGTGCGCGGCAAGGTCGTCGTCGACCTCTGACCTTGCCGCCGTGGGCGTGACGCACTCCCGACCTAACGGGAGCGCGTCACGCCGATACGTCTTGCCGGCCGTCCCGTGGTGCCGGGTCTCGCGCGGCATCCTTCGGGCGCCCTCCGCGGCCCCCCGCCGCGCACATCGAATGAAGGAATCATGAAGTTCTCGCTGAAACGGCCCCTCTCGAACCGGAGCCGCTCTGCCAAGCCGGAGGATCCGGACGCGATCGATCCGGCCGTCTGGACGACGGCGTTCAGCATCATCGTCGGGGCGATGGCGGTCGTCTTCGACACCACCATCGTGAGCGTGGCCATCCACGACCTGGCGGATGATCTGCACGCACCCCTGGGCACCATCCAGTGGGTGACCACGGGGTATCTGCTCGCGATGTTCGTCACGATCCCGCTCGCCGGCTGGGCGCAGGCGGCGCTGGGCGGCAAGCGGCTGTGGCTGGTGTCGCTCGGGGCGTTCCTGATCGGCTCCATCCTGTGCGCGGCGTCCTGGGACGCGGCAAGCCTGATCGTGTCCCGGGTGGTGCAGGGGCTCGGCGGCGGAATCATGCTGCCGCTGATGACCACCCTCATCGTGCAGGCGACCGGCGGGCGACACATCGGCCGGGTGATGGCCGCGATCACCCTGCCAACCGCGCTCGGCCCGATCATCGGACCGGTACTCGGAGGAGTCATCCTCGCCGTCGCCGATTGGCGCTGGCTGTTTCTGGTCAACATCCCGTTCTGCGTGATCGGGGCATGGCTCGCCTACCGGAACCTGCCCGCACAACCGTCACGCCGGGGTGTGCGACTGGACCTGTTCGGCCTCCTCCTCGTCTCCCCAGGAGTCGCGGCGATCGTCTACGCACTCTCACAGGTCCAGGGAAGTGAGGGCTTCGCGTCCATGGGCGTCCTGGTCCCCCTCGGCGTCGGAGCGGTCCTCCTGGCGGGATTCGTCGGGTGGGCGCTCCGCCGTGGCGAGAGAGCACTGATCGACCTGCGGCTGTTCCGGCACCGGAACCTGACATCGGGGTCGGTGCTCGGCTTCCTGGCGGGCGCGACGTTGTACGGGGCCATGTTCCTGCTGCCGCTGTACTGGCAGGAGGTCCGGGGCGAGGACGCGCTGGGAGCGGGGCTTCTCCTCATCCCGCAGAGCCTCGGCACGCTGCTCTCACGAGGTGCTGCCGGCCGGTACACGGACAGGTTCGGGCCGAGATGGGTCGCGCTGGCCGGCTTCGTGATCGTGACCGTGTCGACGATCCCGTTCGCGTTCGTCACCGCAGACACCAGCTACGTGCTCCTGCTCGTGACGCTGTTCAGCCGGGGCATCGGCATGGGGGTCGCGATCATCCCGCTGACCGGAGCCTCCTTCATCGGGCTTCCCCACGATGACACGCCGGGAGCCAGCATCATCACGCGCGTCGCTCAGCAGCTGGGAGGTTCGATCGGCACAGCAGTCATCGCCGTCGTCCTCCAGAACGCCTCGGCCAGCAGTGCCGACCTCGATGACATCGCACACGGCTTCGGCAGCGCTTTCTGGTGGGCGATCGCCTTCACCGCCGTCGCCGCCCCCGTCTGCCTCCTCATGCCCGGCAGACCGCCGGCGACAGCCGTCCCGGCCACGGCTGCGGCCGGCTGACGAACACGTCCCTGACGGGATACACACGGAGAGAGAACGAATGGAATCGGTCGCGATGATGCTCGTCGCCGGAGCGCTGCTGGTCATCGGGGGTACCTGGCTTGCGCCGAAGATCCGCATGGCGGGACCGATCCTCTTGGTCCTCGTGGGGATCGCCTGCAGTCTCATCCCCGGTCAGGCTCCGCTGGAGATCGAACCGGAATGGATCCTCACCGTCGTGCTTCCGCCGATCCTGTACGCCGCGGCGGTCAACGTGCCGATGACGGACTTCCGTCGCAACTTCCTCACCACCAGCGGGCTGTCCGTCGGGCTCGTGCTGTTCTCCGCGGTCGCAGTCGGTTTTCTCCTCACCTGGCTGCTGCCCGGGCTTCCCCTCGCTGCGGGTATCGCTCTGGGTGCGGTCGTCGCTCCACCCGACGCCGTCGCCGCGACCTCCATCGGCAAGCGCCTCGGCCTGCCACCGCGGCTCGTGTCGTCCTGGAGGGGGAGGGGCTCGTCAACGACGCGACCGCGCTGGTGCTGCTGCGATCCGCCATCGCCGCCCTTGCAGGCGGGGTCACGCTGCTGGATGTCACCCTCGATTTCGACTACGCCGTCCTCGTCGGGATCGGCATCGGCACTGTCGTCGGATTCGCGGCCGTGCGGGTGCGTGCACGCATCGGCCAGCCGACCCTGACGACCGCGATCTCCTTCACGGTGCCGTTGCTCGCCTTCTTCCCCGCCGAGGCGCTGCACGGATCCGGCGTCCTCGCCGTGGTCGTCGCCGGTTTGATCACGGGGTTCACCGCGACACGCCACCTCACGCCGCAGGACCGGATCAGCGAACGCATGAACTGGCGCACGATCCAGCTCATGCTCGAGAACGGCGTCTTCCTCGCCATGGGATACCAGCTCTTGCACGTCGCCGAGGAAGTCGCCCGAGAAGGCGGCGATCTCTGGGGCACGATCTGGGTCGGGCTGGCCGTCACCGCCGCACTGATCCTCGTGCGCATCCTGTTCGCTGGCCCCCTGAGCGTATGGCTACGCTTCGAGCAACGCCGAGCGACGCGACGCCTCGCCGACACCGGCCGCGACAAGAGCGCGCGATGGCGCCACGTACTGCGGCTCCCGCATGCCGGGAAGGGCTCGCAGCGCCGACGAGCGGATTGGCGGGTGCTCGCCGCGGCTGCG
>NZ_JAIUJZ010000260.1:0-10895 GCF_020176775.1 Saccharopolyspora sp. 6M | reverse complement strand
GGGCGCGGCTCGGTCTGCTCGCGTACGGGGCCGGGTTCTGCCTGTCGGTTCTCGTGCTCTGCCCGTTGGCGGCGTTCGCGGCCTGGACGGGGGAATCGTCGCCGTTGTCGGTCGCGCCGCTCGTCAGCGGGGTGCAGGCCGGGTGCTTCGCGGTGGGCGTGTCCGCCCCGCTGTGGGCCGAGGTGCGCGGGACCTCGGCCAAGCGCCGGGTTCTGCGGCGCCTGCTGCCGTTGTGGGCGGAGATCACCGCCGGCGTGCCGGAGGTCCGGCGTGCTCCGTTCGCCGCCGCGGGGCGCGAGGTGTTCCGGTCGCGTGCCGCCGTGGAGCTGGCGTGCTACCGGCTCGTGATCGAGATCCGGGACGCGGTGCTGCTGTTGAGCGGGCACTGCTCGGCCGAACTGGTCGAGCGGGCGCGCGCGCACGTGGTGTCGGCAGGGGTGCCGCCGGACCGGGTGGCGGCGGCGGTGCTGGCGTGCTGGCTGCGGGCGGCGGAGGACGTCCGGGCGCGGGGCGCGGTGGCGGCCGGGAGTGCGGTGCCGCTGCCGGGAGGGGCTGATCTGGAGTCGGAGATCCGCTTCCTGCTGGTGGTCGCCGAGGAGTACGGGGCGGTGCCGGCGCTCGACTTCCGCCGCGCGGAGCGTTCGCAGCCCGCGGGCCGCTGAGCGGCGTCCCGTGGCCGGTCCGCCCCTGGACCAGGGAAAACAAGTCACCTCCCGTTGTCATCCATTTCAGTTGACGGCACTCATCCGCTGTGATTAGCATTAGGCCGCGCGACGTAAGCGGATATGGATGATCAGGGGTATCAGCTCCGCTCGCGCAACTGGGGAGTTCGGTCGACCGAACTGATCGTCGGCAGCGCAGCCGACCTGATCCGGCGAGGGCACGACCCCGCCCGGATCCACCCACCTACGAATTCGGGAGCGCACCTCCGCGCGCCCGGACCGCGCGTCCGGGCGGCGGCACCACCACTGGGAGGACTCTGTGATGTCCGCGAACTCCGGAGGCACCGCGAAGATCGGCACCGACTGGCGGGTCCGCGCCCGGCAACCGGTCGGCTACGACGTCCGCGTGCTCAACGGGCTGCTGTCGCCGTCGAACCCGGCGCTCGCCGAGGCGTGCGGAACCGCGCCCGGCAGGTCGCCGCGATGCCTGCTGATCGTCGACGACTCCGTCGACGTCCTCCACGGCGACCGGCTCCGCGCCTACTTCGAGGCGTGGTCGATCGACGTGGAGTGGCACGTGGTCCCCGGCGGCGAGCAGTCCAAGAACCTCGACGAAGTCGTCGCCATCACCGAGGCGATGACCGGGATGGGCATCCTGCGGCGCTCGGAGAAGGTCGTCGCGGTCGGTGGCGGCGCCGTCCTCGACGTCGCGGGCATGGCCGCCGGGCTGTACCGGCGCGGCGTCCCCTACGTCCGCGTGCCCACCACGCTCATCGGCCAGGTCGACGCCGGGATCGGCGTCAAGACCGGCATCAACCACGGCACGCACAAGAATCGGCTCGGCAGCTACTACGCGCCCGAAGTGGCGCTGATCGACCCGGAATTCCTGCGCACGGTGCCGAAACGGCACATCGCCAACGGGCTCGCCGAGATCGTGAAGATGGCGCTGATCAAGGACGCGGCGCTGTTCGACCTGCTGGAACTCGCCGTGCACGACCTGGACGCGGCCGCGTTCGCCGACGGCGAGCCGGGCGGCCCCGCGGTGGAGATCATGTCGCGGGCGATCGGCGGCATGCTCGACGAGCTGGAACCGAACCTGTGGGAAGAGGTGCTGGAGCGCTCGGTCGACTACGGCCACACCTTCAGCCCCTCGCTGGAACTGCGGGCCGACCCGCCGCTGCTGCACGGCGAAGCCGTCGCGGTGGACATGGCGGTGTGCGTGGCGCTCGCGCACAACAGGGGGATGCTCGGCACCGCGGACGCCGACCGGGCGATCGGGCTGCTGCGGGCCGCCGGCCTGCCGGTGACCGACCCGGTGTTCACCACCGACCTGCTCGTCGAAGCGCTGCGCGACGCGGTGAAGCACCGGGACGGCGAGCAGCGGATTCCGCTGACCGACGGCATCGGTTCCGCGACCTTCGTGCACGACATCACCCGCGAGGAACTCGGCGAAGCGCTCCGGTTCGTGCGGGAGCGGGCCGGATCGGACACCGTTCTGGTGCGTGCGGCGCGATGAACCCGATCACCGTGATCGACGTCGGCGGCACCCGGCTGCGGGCCGCCGACTGGACGCCGGAGCACGGGCTGGCCGAGATCACCGAGACCACCCCGCCCAGCATCAGCAGGCGTCCCGGCGCCGACGTCGCGCAGCTGCGGGCCGAACTCGTGCGGGACCTGTGCGCCGCGGTGCCGGCAGGCCGCGTCGCCGGGATCTCCTTCGGCGCCGCGCTGGACCACCGGACCGGCACCGTGCACGCCTCGGCGCCGCTGTGGGGTTCCTGCGCGGAGCCGTTCGACCTGCTGGGCGCTCTGCGGTCCGCGCGCCCGGACGTGCGCTGGCACGTCGTCAACGACGTCACCGCCGCACTGCTGCACGCCATCACCGGGCCCAGGTACGCGGACGACCGCAAGGTGCTGCTCGCGACGATCAGCACCGGCATCGCCTGCCGCACCGTGGACCGCCGCCGCGGCGAGATCCCGGTCGACGAGTGCGGTCTGCAGGGCGAGATCGGGCACCTGCCGGTCGCCGCGTCGTGGCGCGGCGAACCGCTGCACCTGCCCTGCGACTGCGGGGTCGACGACCACCTCTCGGCGTTCGCCTCCGGGCCCGGAATCCGCCGGGTCGCGGAGGAGGTCCGGCGCCGCGATCCCGCCGGATGGCGGAACTCGGCACTGGGGGGCGCCGAGGACGGCACCGCGTTCGAGGACGCGTTCCGCGCCGCGCTGGACCACGGCGACCGGCTCGCCACCGCGCTGCTGGCCGCCGTCACGGCACCGGTCGCCGACCTGCTGCGCACCGCCGTGTGCCTGGACCCGGAGCTGGACCACCTGGTGCTGACCGGAGGCGTCGTCGCCGGGCTGGGCGAGCACTACCGCGGCGCGGTGCTGGCGCACCTGGAACGCGCCGGCACCTACCTGACCGGCGACCGCGTCCCCGGCTGGGCGGCGCGGCGGCTCGTCGTCGACGACGCGAGCACCTCCGGCGGGCTCGTCGGAGCGGGACTCGCGGCGCGGGAGGGCAGATGACCCGGACGCACCGAGCCGTGGTGCGCGACGGCACCGGCATCGCGGTCCGGCACCGGCCGACCCGGCCGCCCGGACCGGGAGAACTGCTGCTGGGCCCCGAAGTGGCAGGCCTGTGCGGCACCGACGTCCAGATGCTGCGCGGCATGCGGGACGACCCGGCCGAGGTGATCGGCCACGAAGGCATCGCGACCGTGGTGGCGGCCGGGCCCGGCGTCGCACCGGAGCTCGCCGCGGGCACGAAGGTCGTGGTGAACCCGACGCACCCCACCGACCCCGCGTTCCTGCTGGGGCACAACGTGGGCGGACTGCTGCAGGAGCGGACCTGGATACCGGCCTCGGCCGTCGACGCGGGCCTGGTGCTGCCGCTGACCGCGGTGCCGGAGCCCGACCTGGCGGCGCTGCTGGAACCGCTCGCGGTGGTGCGCTACGCGCTCTCGGCGCTGCGCCGGTTCCGCCCGCGCACCCTCGTCGTCTTCGGCGCCGGGACGGTCGGCAGGCTCGCGGTGCGCGCCGCGCGTCGATGGCTGGCCGAGGCCGAGCGGATCGTCCTGGTGCGGCGCACCACCGACGACCTGCCGCCGGAGCCGGTGCACGCGGTGTTGGAACCCGGCGCCGACCTGGCGGCGGAAACGGCACCGGGGCCCGTCGCCGTGCTCATCGCCACCCCGCGGGACGCGACCGTCGGCTGCCTGGAGGCGGCGATCGCGGCGGCAGCGGGCCACGAGCTCGCGGTCGACCTGGTGGGCGGCCTGCCACCGGCGGCGGGCACGCCGGTGCTGCCCGGTGCCGACCTCGTCGCGCTCCGCGCCGCCAACCGAGCGGGCACACCCGACCCGCCCGAGCACGCCGCGCTCAGCACCACCACCGGCGACCGCGTGCACCTGTTCGGGCACCGCGGGGTCGGCAACGAGCATTTGCGGATCGCCGCCGACGAGCTGGTGCGCGCCCCGGAACGCTACCGCGACCTGGTCACGCACGGCACCGACCTCGACGGAGCCGCCCGGATCATGCGCGAGCTCGCGACCGGCCGCGGTCGCGACATCGACGGCCGCCGGCTGGTGAAGCTCGCCGTGCGGATCTCCGCTCCGCAACCCCGACACCACGAGGAGAACTGATGGCAGACGTTTCCGGACCGGTCCGCGCGCTCGTGGTCGGCGGTTCCACGGGCATCGGCCGCGGCATCGCCGACGCCTGGGCGAAAGCGGGCGCCGACGTCGTCGTCGCGAGCCGCAGCGAACCCGATGACGCCGCGCTGGGCTGGGCGCAGCTGGACTTCACCGAACCCGACCAGGCCCGGCAGGCCCTCGCCGAGGTCGCAGGCGCGGGCCCGCTGCACGCGGTGTGCTTCTCCGCGGTGCACTACGGGACGAAGCGGGCGCTGTTCCGCGACGTCACCGAACAGGAGTGGCGCCGCCAGGTGGACGTGAACCTGCACGGCCTGTGGCTGACGCTGGCGGCCACGCTGCCCGCACTGCGAGAAGCAGGCCCCGGGCTGCTGCTCGGGGTCTCCTCCGAAGTGGTCTACAACGCGGGACCCGGCCGGTCCGGTTACGCCGCGACCAAGGCGGCGGGCACCGGCCTGCTCCACTCGCTGGCCCAGGAGGAGGACGCCGCGCGGCTGCGGATCGTGCAGGTGCTGCCCGCCGGCATGGTCGACACCCCGGGCATCCGCCGCCGGCGGCCGGAGGACTTCGACTACGGCGACTACATGCGCCCGGCCGGGTTCGGCGCGGTCGCCACCGAGATGCTGCGCACCCGCGGCGGCGAGCACCACGGCGACAGCCTGGTCGTCGACGCCGACGGCGGCTGGCGTTCGGTGCGCGAGCAGCCGCCGGAGTCGCAGAGCCGCGGGCTGGGTTCGTGAACCGGCCGCTGATCGGGCTCACCGGCTGGCGCGTCGACGCCGACGGCGCGGACGTGCTCACCCTCGCCGCGGAACTCGGCGCGGACGGGGTGCAGCTCGACCTCGGCGGTCCGGGACGCGGCGCACCGCTCGACGAACCGGGGCGCATCCGGCGGATCCGGGAGACCTCGGCCGCCACCGGAGTCCGCGTGCTGGGGGTAGCGGTGAACCTGATGAACGACATCGGGCTCACCTCCGCCGACCCCGCGGTGGTGCGCCGCACCGTGACCCGCGCCTTGGACGCGGCGCGGGAACTGGAGGCACCGCTGGTGTTCGTGCCGAGCTTCCGGCGCAGCGCGATCACCGGCCCCGCATCGTTGTCGGCGACCGCCGAGGTGCTGCGCTGGGCGAGCGCCGAAGCCGCCGCCCGCGGCCTGCTGCTGGCCAACGAGAACGTCCTCGACGTTCCCGCGGCCGAGCGGCTGCTCGACCAGGTCGGCGCGGAATCCTTCCGGCTGCTGCTCGACACGGCCAACCCGCACCAGGCGGGCGTGGACGTCGCGGCGCTGGTCGCGGCGCTCGGCGACCGGTTCGCCGACCAGATCCACGTCAAGGACGGCGGCGACACCGAGTCCGCTCTCGCCGCGGTCCGCGCGCGCGGCGGGCACGTGCACGCGCTGGTGCTGGAGAACGACCACCGCGATGGCGACCGGGCACGGCTGCGCGCCGACCTGGCTCGGCTGCGCGGATACGCCGACACCCTGAACCGACGACCGAGCGAGGCCCGGCCATGACCGAAGAAGTGCTGCTCACCGCCGAGGCGCTGCTGTTCGACATGGACGGCACGCTGGTCGACTCGACCACCGTCGTCGAACGGACCTGGCACCGCTTCGCCCGCCGCCACGGGCTCGACGGCGCCGAGATCCTCGCCGACGCGCACGGCAAAAGGACCGGGGAGACCGTGGCGCGGCACCTGCCCGCCGGCGGCGACGTGGCCGCGGAGACCGCCCGGCTCGTCGCGGAGGAAGTGGCCGACGTCGACGGGATCGTGCAGATCCCCGGAGCCGCCGAGCTGCTGGCGAGCCTGCCCGCGGGCCGCTGGGCCGTGGTCACCTCGGCAGGCCGCGAACTGGCGCGGCGGCGCATGGCGGCGGCCGGGCTGCGGCTGCCCGACGTGGTCGTCAGCGCCGAAGACGTCCGACAAGGAAAACCGGATCCGGAGGGGTATTCGCTCGCCGCCCGGCACCTGGGGGTGCCACCGGAAGCGGCGATCGTGTTCGAGGACGCCGAGGCAGGCCTGCTCTCGGCACTGGCCAGCGGGGCGCGGGCGGTCGTCGTCGGCGCCCACGGCGGGCGGGTCGCCGCAGACCTGCCCCGGGTCGCCGACCTCGACGCGGTCACCGCCTCCAGCGACGGCGAACGCCTGCGGGTCCGACTCGAAGAAATGAGGACCGCACGACCATGACGCAGACCTGGGGGATCACCGAGCGGGACCGCACCTCGCGGTTGCCGTCCTTGACGAGCATGCGGTTCATCTCCGCGCTGCTCGTGTTCTTGTTCCACGCTTCCTGCACGACGCCGCCGTGGACGTTCTTCGGCGACCCGGCGCAGGCGAGCGCGTTCAGCACCGTCGCCGCCGACGCGGGCCGCATCGGCGTCGCGTTCTTCTTCATCCTCAGCGGATTCGTGCTCACCTGGTCCAGCGACTCCGTGGGGGACGTGCTGGACTTCTGGCGCCGCAGGTTGGTGAAGGTGTTCCCGAACCACCTGGTGACCTGGGCGCTGGCGCTGGTGCTGTTCAGCGGCGGCACCGCGGCGGCCGGGACGGTGTTCGCCAACCTGTTCCTGCTGCACCCGTGGGTGCCGGACTACGACACGTTCCTCAGCGTGAACGTGCCGAGCTGGTCGCTGGGCTGCGAGCTGCTGTTCTACCTGGCGTTCCCGGTGCTGTTCCCGCTGATCAAGCGGATTCCCGCGGCTCGGCTGTGGGCGACCGCGATCGGGCTGATCGCGGCGGTGTTCGCGGTGGCGTTCGTGGCGCAGTTCCTGGTGCCCACCGAACCGGGGCTCCCGGAGGCGAACTCGCCGGGCTCGGTGTGGCAGTTCTGGCTGGTGTACTTCCTGCCGCCGGTGCGCGCGCTGGACTTCGCGCTCGGCATCGTGCTGGCCAGGATCGTGCTGAGCGGGCGCTGGATCGGGCTCGGCTTCGGGACCGCGGCGTTGCTCACCGCCGGCGGGTACGTGCTGGCGTCCTTCGTGCCGTGGGTGTTCCACCTGAACGCGGTCACGATCATCCCGCTGGCGCTGCTCATCCCGGCGGCCGCGTGCGCCGACGTCCGCGGCGGCCGCTCGCCGCTGCGGGGGCGGTTCCCGGTGTGGCTGGGGGAGATCTCGTTCGCGTTCTACATGGTGCACGCGCTGGTGCTGAGCGGTACCCGGGAGCTGCTGGGGCCGGACGCCTACTTCGGCTTCTGGGCCGCGAGCGGTGTGGTGCTCGCCGAGCTGGTCGTCTCGGTGCTGGGCGCGTGGCTGCTGTACACCGCCGTCGAACGGCCGATCATGCGGCGCTTCGGCCGCCGCCGTCCGCCCGCGGCGCCTGTGGAGTCCGTCCCCGCCGAACCCGTTCCCGCGAAGTGAGGTGCGCATGTCCCGTTCCACCGACATGACAGGCCGGGTTTCGCCCGAATCGCCCGAGCGCGAGTCGTCCGCGATGTCCGCACTGGTGCTGGAAGCTCCCGGGGTGGTGCGGGAGCGGCGAATTCCGGTGGCCCCGCCGAGCCGCGGGAACTGCCTGATCCGGATCAGCCGGATCGGCCTGTGCGGCACGGATCTGGGTTTCTACGACGGATCGAGCAATTACCTGCACGACGGGTTGAAGTCGTTCCCGTTCGTGTTCGGCCACGAGTGGAGCGGGCGGATCGTCGAAACCGGTTCCGGGGTCGTCGGGTTCGAAGTCGGACAGCGCGTTTCCGGGCACAATTTCCGCCCTTGCGGGAACTGCCCCGCTTGCGGACGCGGCGACCTCAGGTACTGCCCGGGTCGCAGCGAGATCGGCGTGCTCGGCCAGGCGCAGGGCGCCGCTGCCGACTACCTCGAAGCCCCGGCGGACACGCTGGTCCGGATCCCGGACTCGCTCGGCGACGACGTCGCCGCGCTGCTGGAACCCGCCTCGGCCGCGCTGCACGCGGTGCGGCGGCTGGCGGTGACCGGTGCGGACCGGGTGGCGGTGCTGGGCGCGGGCACGCTCGGTGTCGTAGCGGCCCAGTTGTGCCGTGCGCTGGGCGCGCGGGTCGACGTGTTCGACCCGCAACCGGAGCCGCGGGAGCTCGCCGCGGAACTCGGCTTCCCGGTCTCGGTTCCGGAGAACGCCGAAGCGGACCGCTACTCGGCCGTCATCGAGGCATCGGGTTCGGTGGCCGCGGCCAGGTCCGCGCCGGTGCTGTGCGCACCGGGTGCCCGAATGGCGCAGCTGGGCACTCCGCACCATTCGGTGGACGGATTTCCGGTCGCCGACCTGGTGATCAAGAACGTCACGGTGCACGCGGTCCTCTCCGGGATCGGGTGCTGGGAAGAGTTGATCAAGTTCGTGGAAAGCGGTCTGGTCCGGCTGGATCCCTTGGTAGATTCCGCTTTCTCCCGTTCGGAAGTCGGTGCCGCCTTCCAACGGCTTGCCAGCAGCGGTCGCCGACGTCCGAAGATCCTGATTCGGATGTCCTGACGGTGACCGGACGAGAAAGGAGAAGTGAACTCATCGTGAGCACAGTTTCGATCCCCGGCGCGGTGGTGCACTACACGACGCACGGCGCGGGGCCAGGACTCGTCCTGGTGCACGGGACCGGAGCCGATTCGGTCGCCAACTTCGGCCACCTGGTGGACCGGTTCACCGACCGGCACACCGTGATCACCCCGGACTACGCGGGCAGCGGTGGCACCGAGGACGACGGTGGTGCGATCACCCTCGACGCGCTGATCGAGCAGGTCGCCGCCGTCATCCGGGACAACGGTGGCGAGCCGGTGGACCTCGGCGGGTTCTCGCTCGGCGCCGTCGTCGCGGCCGGGGTGGCCGCCAAGCACCCCGAACTGGTGCACCGGCTGGTGCTCATCGCCGGCTGGCAGGACTCGACCGATCCGCGCCACCAGCTCACCTTCAAGCTGTGGCGCGACCTCGCGGACCTCGACGAGTCCTCCTACGCGCGACTGATCACGCTGCTGCTGTTCACCCCCGGCTTCGTCAGCCGGATGGGCGTGGAGGCGCTGGCCGAGTTCGTGGCGGGCACCAAGTGCTCGGACGGCACCAACCGGCAGATCGACCTGGGGCTCGGCATCGACATCAGCGACCTCACCCCGAAGATCCAGGCGTCCACGCTGGTCGTCGGCTGCACCCACGACCAGCTGGTGCCCGTCGGGCACTCCCGGGAACTGCACGAGTCCATCGAGGGCAGCACCTACGCCGAGATCGACAGCGGACACCTGGTCGTCATGGAACGGCCGGACGAGCTGGTGGACCTGGTCCGCGGATTCCTGCACCCCGAGAACTGACCGACGACCACCGCTCCGCGAGGTTCGCCCATGCCCATTCCCGTGTTCGCACTCATGCTCGGCGTGTTCTGCGTCGGCACCGCCGAGGTCGCGATCTCCGGACTGCTGCCGAACGTGGCGGCGGACCTGGCGGTCAGCGTGCCCTCGGCGGGTCTGCTGGTCACCGGATACGCCCTCGGCGTGACGGTGATCGGGCCCGCGGTCACGCTGCTGACCACGAAGGTGCCGCGCAAGGCGCTGGTGCTCGTGCTGATGGCCGTGTTCACCGCGGGCAACGCCGCCGCGGTGGTGGCGCCGGACTACGGCGTGCTGATGGCGGCGCGGGTGTTCACCGCGATGAGCCACGGGACCTTCGTGGCGGTCGCGTTCTCGCTGGCCGCCGCGATCTCCGCGCCGGACAAGCAGGGTTCGGCGATGGCGAAGATCGCGCTCGGGTTCAACCTGGCGAACGCGCTCGGCTCCCCGCTGGGCACGTTCGTCGGGCAGCGGTTCGGCTGGCGGTTCACCTTCGTCGCCATCGCGCTGGTGGCGGGGCTGACCATCGTGCTGATCGCGCTGTTCATGCGGCCGCCCGCGCAGCAGCGGGCGGCCACCGGGCGCGAACGGCTGCGCCAGGAGGTCGCGGCACTGCGCAGTCCGGTGCTGGCGGTGGCGGTGGTGGTCACGGTGCTCGCCCAGGGCGCGGTGTTCACCACTTCCACCTACCTGGTGCCGATCTTGCAGGAGGTCAGCGGGTTCGCGCCCGCGTCGATCTCGGTGCTGCTGGTGGTGTTCGGCGTCGGCTCGGTGGTCGGGAACTTCGCCGGTGGCAAGCTCGCCGACGGGGACGTGGGCCGGGCGGTGCTCGCCGTGCTGGCCGTGCTCACCGCGGTGTGCCTGGTGTTCTGGCTCTGCGGTCCGGTCCCGGCGCTGGCGGTGGCGGCGCTGTTCCTGTTCGGTGCTTCGGGCTTCTCCATCATCCCGAGCCTGCAGGCGCACATCCAGCGCATCGCGATCGCCGCGCCGACCCTCGCGTTGTCGGTGAACGTGTCCGCGTTCAACCTGGGCAACGGGTTCGGCGCCTGGCTCGGCGGGCAGGTGCTCGACCTCGGCTGGGGGACCGGGGCGGTGCCGCTGACCTCCGCCGCGGTGTGCGGGCTCGCGCTGCTGCTGGCCGTCGCCTCGCACTGGTGGCGGAACCGGTCGAGCGGCGGTGACCGGGTCGCGGTGGAATCAGCGGTGTGACCGGCGGGCGGGGGGGGGGGGCGGCGGCCGCGCCCGGCCGGGGGGGGGGGGGGGGGGGGCGGGGGGGGGGGGGGGCCGCGGGGGGGGGGGCGCTGCGGGGG
>NZ_JAIUJZ010000259.1:0-8997 GCF_020176775.1 Saccharopolyspora sp. 6M | reverse complement strand
GTCCCCGGCCGAGACCCCCGCCGACCCCGCGGACGAGGATCCCGGCGACGGCCTCAACGACGAGGAGCTGCGGCTGCTCGCCGCGTGGCGCAAGTTCCGCGACGGCGAGGACGACACGCCCAACGACCTTTCCGAGGGCCTGCACAAGCTGCTGCAGGAGGCGTTCGGCCCGGAGCGCGCCGCGCAGCTGGTCGCCGCGAACGAGGCCGACGGCGAGCTGCCCGCGGAGGTCCCCGCCGAACTGGACCGCCTGGACCGGCTCGCCGGTTGCGCGCTCGGCGTGGTCGCCGGTGACGCCCTGGGCGCCCCGTGGACCTTCCTGTCGCAGCGGGGGATCCTGCGCCGCAACCCGGACGGGGTGCGCGAGCTCGCCGAGCACCTGGGTGGCCGCGGCCGGTCCACCTCGATCGGCCAGCAGTCGGTGTTCCTGCTCGACGGGTTGCTCCGCTCGTCCGTCCACAAGGGACTGAACAGGCCGGGTCCGTCGACCGCCGAACTGGTCCGCGGCACCCTCCAGCACTGGGTGATCGCCCAGGGCGCCCCTGTCGAACCGGCCGTGCAGCCCGCGGAGCTCGTCGGGCAGCCCGCGCTCGGCGCGCAGCGCTTCCCCGACGAAGCGGGCGTCACCGCGCTGGCCACCTGGGACGGGCGGAGCCCGGTGCCGACGCCGAGCACGCCGCCGAACCAGGCCACCGGCGCGGCCGCGGCCGCCCGCAGCGCCGTCGTCGGCCTGCACGCCGACAGCCCGGGCGCGGCGGTCGAACTCGGCATCGCCACCGGGGTGCTCACCCACGGCCACCCGGACGGCTACCTGCCCGCGGCCGCCGTCGCCGGGATGGTCGCCGCGCTGTCCGCCGGGCAGACCCTCGCCGAGAGCGCGCACACCACGCTCACCGAGCTGAAGGCCTGGGAGGGCAGCGAGAACACGGTGCGGGCGCTGCGCGACGCGCTGACCCTCGCCGAGCACGGCCCGGTCCCGGTGCCCGCGCTGGAGAAGCTCGGCGCGGGCAGGCACGCGCCCGCCGCGCTCGGCGTCGCGGTCGCCGCCGCGCTGACGCACCCGGATTCGTTCGCCGACGCCGTCGCGCTCGCCGCCACCCATTCCGGGGACAGCGCGGCCACCGCGGCGCTGTGCGGCGGGCTGCTCGGCGCCGCGCGCGGTGCGGCGGAGATCCCCGCGGAATGGCTCGATCAGCTGGAACTGCACGAGCAGGTGCAGCGGCTCGTCGCCGACGCCGGGCGGGTCGAGACCGATCTCGTCCCGGACGGCACGGCGCCGGACTGGACCCGGCGATACACGCAGTAACGTTGCTCAGGTGAAGGATTCTCGCGACGGGCTCACCGAGGCGGAACGGGCGTTGCTGGCGGCGTACCGGGAGCGGCGCCGGGCGGCGGCGCCGGACGCGCCGCCCGCGACCGCCGCGGAGCCCGGCCCGGAATCCGGCGCGCCGCGCACCGGGCCCGCCGACGCGGACGAGCGGGTGCTGCTGGAGCGGTGGCGTTCCTGGCGCGACCGGCCGTTGACCCGGCCGCCGTGGTTCGCCGCGCTGCGCCAGCGCATCGGCACCGACCCGGCACCGCCGGTGCCCGCCACCGGTCTCGCCGACGACTCCGGTTACCGGCCGGACGCGGCGAGCCGGTTCGCCGGGATGCTGCTGGGCGCGGCGAGCGCCGAGCACGCCGCCACCGGCCGGATCGGCGAGCGCACCACGGCACTGCTGTTCGCGCTGGAAGGCGTGATCCGCGCGCACACCGCGCTGCGCGCGCACGGCGCCACGGACCTCACCACGTTCGTCCTCAATGGACTGCAGCGCTGGTTGCACACCCGGGGCGTCCCCTGGCAGGACTGCGTCGCCGAACCCGCGGGCGAACCCGACGGCTGGCTGGTCGAACAGCGGGAACTGCACGGCGACACCGTCGACGACCGGGCGCTGCTGACGGCGCTGACCCGCATCGCCGCCGGGGGCCGCGCCTCCGCGCACGCCGCCGGCGCCGGTGCGGTACCGCTGGGCGCGGTGGCCGCGCTGTGGTCCGGCAGCGAGGTGTTCGGCACCGCCGCGAACCTCGCCGCGCTCACCCACGGCCACCCCGACGGCAACCGCCCCGCCGGGGCGCTCGGCGTCGCGATCTCGTTGCTGCTGCGGGGGAATCCGCTGACCGCAGCCCTGGACGGCGCGCTCGCCGCCTGGGAACCGGCCGACTCCCGGCCCGCGCTGCTCGACCGCGCCCTGCACCTCGGCAGCACCAGCCCCGTCGGGTTCGTCCCGGGCGCCGCGCAGCTCGACGCGATGAGCCCCGGCCGGACCGGCACCGAAGCGCTCGCCGCGGCGCTGCGCATCACCGCCGCCTGCCCCGACGACTTCACCGCCGCCATCGCCGCCGCCACCGACCACGCCGGCGACACCCGCAGCACCGCGGTGCTGTGCGGCCAGCTGCTCGGCGCCGCGCACGGGCCCGCCGCGATCCCCTTACCCGGCACGGGGAAACCGGCCGTGCTCGCCGCGCTCGAACGGCTCGCCGAGGACGCCGCCGCCGAATTCGGCCCTTACCCGGACGAATCCGAGGAATGGCTGCGCCGCTACCCCGTCGGTGCCCCCGCCCACGAACCCGATCGGCGAAGGAGCCTGCACGCCGTGCCCAGACTCGCCGCGTCCAGAGACCGCTTCCTCGGCGCCGTGCTCGGCTGCGCCATCGGCGAAGCCCTCGGCACCCCCGTCGCCGGGGACAGCTGGGACGAGATCCGGGACCGGCACGGGCCGCAGGGCCTGCGCAACTACGTGCCCGCCGGGCACCCCGCGGGCAGGCTCGGCAGCGACACCCAGCTGCTGCTGTTCTCCCTCGAAGGCACCATCCGCGCCGGGGTGAGCCGCCGCAGCGGCGACGTGCCCGACCCGTCGCGGCACATCCAGCACGCCTACCAGCGCTGGCTGCACACCCAGCACCTCAGCTGGGGCCGCGCCGCGGGCGAATTCCTCAAGCACACCCCCGCGCCGGACGGCTGGCTGGTGGGGCACCGCGCGCTGTTCCAGACCCGCAACCCGGGGCGCACCATGATGCGCACGCTCATCGCCTTCGCCAAGGGGCAGCAGCCGATGGGCACCCCGGAACGCCCGGTCAGCGACTCGCAGGGCAGCACCGCGGTGATGCGCGCCGTCCCGGCCGCGCTGTGGAGCTCCGACCCGTCCGAGGTGTTCCGCGTCGGCCAGAACACCGCCGCGCTCACCCACGGCGACCCGGTCGCCTACCTCAGCGCGGGCACCCTCGCCTTCCTGGTGTCCCGGCTGCTCGACGGGCGCGAGCGCGCGGCCGCCGTCGACGAGGCGCTCGACGAGCTCAGCGGGCACCGCGGCCACCAGGACGTCACCCGCAAGGTCTCCGCGGCGGTCCGCTACGCCGCCTCCGCCGAGACCACGCCCACCCACTTGGAGAGCGGGATCGGCAACGGGTGGAGCGCCGCCGACGCGCTCGGCATCGGGCTGTACGCGGCACTCGTCGCCGACGGGGACATCGACGTGGCGCTGCCGCTGGCGGTGAACCACTCCGGCAACTCGGCCACCACCGGCGCGGTCTGCGGCAGCCTCGTCGGCGCCCAGTCCGGGGCGGCGAAGATCCCCGACCGCTGGCGCACCGAACTGGAGCTGCACGACGTCATCGAGCAGCTCGCGCACGACGCGAGCCTCGAATTCGGGCCGCACCCGCCGGAAGCGGCCGACTGGACCACCCGGTACCCGCCCACCTGACGCACCGCCGGGCCCGCCCGGAACCGCTCGTCTCGGCACACCGGAACGCCCGCGGCAGGCGGTAACGTGCGGCGCATGGCCGACGAACTCGTGCACCGAGGCACCGCATCCGGCATCGCGACGATCACCCTCGACTCCCCGCACAACCGCAACGCGCTGTCCGCGCAGCTGCGCCGAGAACTCCGCGAGCACTTGGCGGCGGCGCTCGCCGAGGACGCGGTGCGGGTGATCGTGCTCGACCACACCGGGCCGGTGTTCTGCGCCGGGATGGACCTCAAGGAATCCCGGTCCGCCGGCGCCGACGACCAAGGCGTGCGGGAACTCCCCGAACTGCTCGACACCTTGTGGACCAGCCCGAAACCGGTCATCGCCAAGCTCGCGGGACCGGCCAGGGCCGGTGGCGCGGGCATCGTCGCGGCCTGCGACCTGGCGGTCGCCGCCGACACCGCGACGTTCGGGTTCTCCGAAGTCCGCATCGGCGTGGTGCCCGCGGTGATCTCGCTGACCGTGCTGCCCCGGCTGCAGCCGCGCGCCGCGCACGAGCTGTTCCTGACCGGGGAGAACTTCGACGCCGAACGCGCCGTGCGGATCGGGCTGCTCAACTCGGCGGTGCCCGCGGACCGGCTCGACGCCGAGGTCGCCCGCTACGCCGAGATGCTGGCGAAGGGCGCACCGCACGCGCTGGCCGCGACGAAGGCGCTGCTGCGCCGCCCCCGTTCCGCCGACATCGGCGCGGACTTCGACGAGGTGCTGGAGCTCTCCGCCCGGCACTTCGCCTCCGACGAAGGCCAAGAGGGCATCCGGGCCTTCGCCGAGAAGCGCCCCGCCGCCTGGGTCCCGCGGGACTGAGCGCGGGGCTTCAGTCGCGGGTGAGGACGGTGGCGAAGGCGCGGCCGCAGACGGGCTTGCTCGCCGCGTCCCGCAGCACCGTGTTGATCTTCTCGTAGGCCTTGGGGTCGTGCTGCGCCAGGTTCTGCGCCCCGGCCCAGATGAGGACGTGCTCGCCCTCCGGCAGCCAGGACAGGTCGGTCAGGCAGTCGTAGAGCGCGTCCAGGTTGCGCCCCGCCCACTCCGGGAACGACAGCACCGCCGCGATGCCGTCCAGCGCGGTGCGCTTGCTGACCAGATCGCTCCCATCGAGCACGTGCACGGCCGCGCCGCGCCGCTCGGCGTCCTCGGCCGCCGTCTTCGCACTCACTCCAGGCTGCTCCAGCTCGCTCACCGCCGGCTCCTTCCGGAAGACCTGAGGCTTTTTCGTCGCAAACATCCCACTCAACCACACACGTCAACAACCAGGAACAAGGTTCGTTCACCGCAATGCCGCGGCGATGCGCCGCGGCCGGGCCGCCCGCGCCATCACGCGGGCGAGGTGGGCGGTCCGCTTCCGGCGGGAGCCCGCCACGGCGCCGCTCCCGAAGAATCCGGCAGAACGGGCACAGCCTGCCACACGGTCGCGGAGCCACCGGCGGGCGGCATCGCCGTGCCGTGCGCCGCGGCTCCCTGCTGCACGAACCAGCCGATGACCACGAGGGCGATCAGCCCGATGAGGGCGACCGTGATGCGCTTGCGCGAGGTCAACCGGTTCATGGCAGGTCCGTTCCGCGCGGGGTCCGCACCGGCGGTTCGGCGTCGCGCACGCGGGTCAGCCGTGCGCCGATCCCATCGATGGCCCGGTCGAGGAAGCGCGCCAGGTACCAGCACACCGGCAGCAGCACGACCAGGACCAAGGTCACCAGCAGCGGGTACCAGAGCTGGACGAGCCACAGCTCGACGCCGTCCCACCACTCGAACAGCCAGTCCATCACGAGGCGCCAGAGTACGCCGGGACTCCGCGGCCTTCACCCCGCCCCGGCCCGGCCGCGCGCGCCCGGGAGGCGCGGGCGCGCGGACCGGCCCGCGGACGCTCAGGAAGTGCCGGTGACCTCGGTCGACGGGTTCTCGGCGCGCTCGGCCGCCGCCGAGCGCTCCCGGATGGAGCGGATGATCGCGCCGAAGTCGTAGCCGCCGCCGCCCTCCTCGTTGAACCGCTGGTACAGCTCGGTCGCCAACCGCCCGATCGCCGCGTCGGTGCCGCTCTGCTCGGCCGCGGACTCGGCCAGCTTCAGGTCCTTGAGCATCAGCGCCGCGGAGAAGCCCGGTTCGTAGTCGTGGTCGGCCCGGCTGGTCTCCACCAGGCCCGGGACCGGGCAGTTCGTGGTCAGCGCCCAGCACTGGCCGGTGGAGATCGACGCGACGTCGTAGAGCGCCTGATTGCTCAGGCCGAGCCGCTCGCCGAGCACGAACGCCTCCCCCACCGCGATCATCGACGCGCCCAGCACCAGGTTGTTGCACATCTTGGTGACCTGGCCGTTGCCCGGCCCACCGCAGTGGATGACCTTGCGGGCCATCGGCGCCAGCAGCGGTTCCGCCCGCTGGAAGTGCTCCTCCGCGCCGCCGACCATGAACGTCAGCGTGCCCGCCTCCGCGCCCGCGGTGCCGCCGGAGACCGGGGCGTCCAGCGAGCCGAACCCGGCCGTCCCGGCCAGCGCGTGCGCGGCGCGGGCGTCGGCGACGTCGACCGTGGAGGAGTCGACCAGCAGCGCCCCCGGCTCCACCGCGGGCAGCACCTGCTCGTAGCAGTCCAGCAGGTGCTTGCCGCCCGGCAGCATCGTGATCACCGCTTCGGCGCCGGTCACGGCCTCGACCGCCGAGCCGACCACGGTCACCCCGTTCGCCCGCGCCGCCTCCAGCGCCGCCGAGGCCAGGTCGAACCCGCGCACCACGTGCCCGGCCGCGACCAGGTTCGCCGACATCGGGCCGCCCATGTGGCCCAGCCCGATGAATCCGATGACAGCCATTGTCATTCCCTCCTGCGGGGGTGCGGTGGTCGAGCCGGGCCCGGGGCCCGGCGGCTC
Organism: Saccharopolyspora sp. 6M; assembly: GCF_020176775.1. Lineage (NCBI taxonomy): Bacteria > Bacillati > Actinomycetota > Actinomycetes > Pseudonocardiales > Pseudonocardiaceae > Saccharopolyspora > Saccharopolyspora sp. 6M. Next base: position 2,363 of record NZ_JAIUJZ010000259.1, on the reverse strand, counting down.
AGCCGGACAGGCCGAGCTCGCCCTGCTCGAGCGGGGCGAAGAAGCGCTGGACGTGCTCCTCGGTGACCTCGTCCAGGGCGTTCGGCGACCACTTCGGGTCGCGGTCCTTGTCCACGAGGGTGGCGCGCACGCCTTCCACGAAGTCGCCCGCGGTCAGGCAGCGCAGCGCGATCCGGAACTCCTGGTCCAGCGCCGCCTCCAGCGTCTCCGGCCTGCTGCGCAGCGCGCGCAGCGTCACCTTCAGCGAGGTCGGCGACTTCGTCCCGATCGCGGCGGCGGCGTCCGCGGCGGCCTGTTCGGGGCGGGCGCGCAGCCGGGCGAGGATCTCGGCGACGTCGTCGGCCGCGTAGGCCTCGTCGATCCACTCCCGCTGCGCGGCCACCGGCGACTCCGGCGGGGCCGTCGCGAACCTGGCCAGCGCCGCGTCCACGTCACCGCTGGTGAGCGCCTTGACCAGGTCGTCGATGCGCTCGCTGGGCAGGTGGTGGTCGGCCAGGCCGAGCGCCACCGCGTCCGCGCCGCCGATCGGCGCACCGGTCAACGCCAGGTGCGTGCCCAGCTCACCGGGGGCGTGCGAGAGCAGGAAGGTGCCGCCGACGTCGGGCACGAAGCCGATGCCGACCTCCGGCATGCCGACCTTGGAGCGCTCGGTGACGACCCGGTGCGAACCGTGCGCGGAGATGCCGACGCCGCCGCCCATGCACACCCCGTCCATCAGCCCCACCACGGGCTTCGGGTAGTGCGCGAGCATCGAGTTGAGCCGGTACTCCTCGCTCCAGAACGCCTTGGGGAGCTCCTCGTCCCCGGCCTTCGCCGCGTCGTGCAGCGCCCGGATGTCGCCGCCCGCGCACAGCCCGCGTTCTCCGGCGCCCTCGACGAGGACCGCCCGCACCTGCTCGTCGGTGCTCCACCGCTGCAGCGCGGCGGTCATCTCGCGCACCATCTCCAGGGTGAGCGAGTTGATCGCCTTGGGGCGGTTGAGGGTGATGCGTCCGAGCGCGCCCTCGACGCTGAGCAGAACCTGCTCCGGGGCGGGTGTTGTCATGATGCCGACTCCAGCAGTCCACGGGAAATGATCAGTCGCATGATCTCGTTGGTGCCTTCGAGGATCTGGTGCACCCGCAGGTCGCGAACGATCTTCTCGAGGCCGTACTCGGCAAGGTATCCGTATCCGCCGTGGATCTGAAGCGCCTCGTTCGCCACGGTGAAGCCGACGTCGGTCGCGAGCCGCTTGGCCATCGCGCACAGCCGGGTCGCGTCCGGGTCGCGGGCGTCCAGCGCCCACGCCGCGCGCCACAGCAGCATCCGGGCGGCCTCCAGCTCGGTGGCCATGTCGGCGAGCTTGAACTGCAGCGCCTGGAACTCGCTGAGCTTGGCGCCGAACGCGGTGCGCTCCCGCACGTAGCCGAGGCTTCGGTCCAGCGCGTCCCGCGCCCCGCCCAGCGAGCAGGCCGCGATGCTGAGCCTGCCGCCGTCCAGCCCGGCCATCGCGATCTTGAACCCGATGCCCTCGGGCCCGAGCCGCTGCGCCGCGGGCACCCGCACCCCGTCGAGCACGACCTGCCGGGTGGGCTGCGCGTTCCAGCCCATCTTCCGCTCGTTCGGACCGAACGAGAGCCCGGCGGCGTCGCCCTCGACGATGAACGTGGAGATGCCCTTCGCACCGTCCTCACCGGTGCGGGCCATCACCACGTACACGTCCGAGCTGCCGCCGCCGGAGATGAACTGCTTCACTCCGGTCAGCACGTAGTCGTCGCCGTCGCGCACCGCGCGGGTCCGCAGCGCCGCCGCGTCCGAACCGGCCTCCGGTTCGGTGAGGCAGTAGCTGGCGCGGGCGGTCAGCGAGCACAGCGGCGGCAGCCAGCGGGCGCGCTGCTCGTCGTCGCCGAAGCGGTCGATCATCCCGGCGACCATGTTGTGGATCGACAGGTACGCCGCCACGGACGGGTCGCCCGCGGCGAGCTCCTCGAAGATGAGCGCCGAGTCGAACCGGCCCAGGCCCGTGCCGCCGCAGGCCTCGTCGACGTAGACGCCGCCGATGCCGAGCTCGCCCGCGGCGCGCAGCACGTCGACCGGGAAGTGCTTGTCCTGGTCCCACTGCACGGCGTGCGGGGCGAGCTGCTCGGCCGCGAACTCGCGGGCCAGCTGCTGGATGGCCCGCTGGTCCTCGGTCAGCGCGAACGGGGACACCACGCCGGAGGGGCCGGGAACCGCTGCTACCGACACGTCCACTCCTCACCTTCGAGAGTCCGGTCCCGGGGGGGGGGGCGCCGCGGGGGCCCCCCCCCGGGGGGGGGGGGGGGGGGGCGGGGGGGGGGGCGAGGGGCGGGGGTGAAGTGCCCCGGGGGGCCGCGCGGGGGGCC